>DAISXX010000001.1:0-31795 GCA_036825695.1 Patescibacteria group bacterium
CTTCAAGGCCGCGGACGTCGCGTTCGCGAAGTGCTCGGCCAAGTGGTTCTACGTGACCTCGCTCGGCGGCGACGTCGTGCTCGCCGCGAAAATCGTCGCGCACGCGACGAAGGCCGGCGCGCAGGTAGCTTGGAACCCGGGCGCCAAGGAACTCGACGCCGGGCTCAAGAGGCTCCTGCCGATCATCAAAAACGTCCGTGTCCTAAGCGTAAACCGCGAGGAAGGCGCGCGACTCGCCGGCAGCGATGACGTCTCTCAAATCATCGCCGCGCTCGCGACGCCGGGCAACGTGGTCATCGTGACGGACGGCGCGAAGGGCGCGTACGCCCACGCCGACGGCAACACGGTATTCTCGCCGGGCACGGGAAAGAAGGCCGTTTCCCAAACCGGCGCGGGCGACGCGTTCGGATCCGGGTTCGTCGCCGCGTTCATGAAAACGGAGGACATCCGCGACGGCCTCGCGGTCGGGGCGCTCAACGCCGAATCGGTCATCGGCAAGATCGGCCCGAAGGAAGGCGTCCTCCGCGCCTGGCCGACGCCCAAGCAGATTGCCACAATCAAGATCACGCAGAAATAAAAAAGACGGAGTGGCGAGAGCTACTCCGTTTTTGCGTCGTCCTCGGCGGACGACGAAAGTTCCTCGACGATCCGAGCGCGGACCTTGCGGAGGAAGAACATGGCATCCGTCGCGATGTACTTGCGCTGATACCAGATCGTCTCCCCTTTCATCGTGGAGCACGTGGCGCCATACCACTCCGCGGCCGTACACGCGTGCAGCCCCTTGTTGGCCCAACGGACGTTGCCGTTGTACCCGCTCGCGAGGTAGAGGCCGAACAGGAGCGGATGCTCCGGCAAGGCCGTGCGCCAGTCCGCCTGGAGCGGACGGAACTCCTCGTCGGAATGGATGTACGCCGCGCGCACCGAGACGCGGTGGTCGCTCGTTCCCGTGACGAAGTCCTTGGGAATCTCCGCCGCGGGATACTGCTTGCGCAACGACTCGTAGATCGTCGGGGTGAACTGGACGGGGCCGCGCGCATTCGCGCTCGACACGCGCCAGTTGAACGCGTTCGACCCGTTCGCGCCGTACATGACCAGCACGGCGTTGATCTCCCGAAGCCGCGCCTCGTCCGACCCGTTGTCGCCGAACGCGCTGAGCGTTCCGATGTTCTCGATGATCCCGAGCAGGAACACGTGACGGTCGGGAATCACGTCCGTAACGAGCTCGCCCTTGCGAAACTCGGACGGAACCTTGTTCGCGGCCAGTTGGTCGCGGCCGGCCTTCACCGTTCCCCACCAGTAGTCGAGTCCCTTCTGGCGGAGCTCGGGAACGTTCAGCTCGTCCGTGAACGGCGTGAACACCGCCTGGCGCGTGGTGCGCTTTCCGTCCTTCACGACCGTGCGGACCGCGAGCACCGTCTGCCCGGGAGGATGACTGACGGCGAGCGTCGGATTGCTCCCGCACGCCCGTTCGTAGCCTGGCGTGATCTGGGCCCGGATGCTGTACCCGGGCGGCGACGACTCCTCCTGTCCCTGATACGCGTCAACCAGGGTGATCGCACCCTTGGCGTCCGTGACCGCGAGCTTGTAGTCGCACAAGCACGTCGCCTCGGTCTTCGGCTTCTCAGGAGGTGTCTTGTCGGCGGCCTTTCCCTTCGCGGGCGGCTTCGCGGCCTTTGGCGTCGCGCCGCAGAACTTCACCTCGAGGGTGTCATCCGCCAGCAGCGCCTGGGCCTTCGGAATGAGGTCGACCACGTTCGCCGGAACCGTCGTCAACCGATCGGGCCCGGGCGGAAGCATCGGCTCCGCCGTTCGAACCTCTTCCGCCTCAAGTCCGTCTTCCGAACCCGTGACGGGAGGCTCTTCTTCACGCACGACGACCACTTCGCTCCGCCACCACGGCATCGGCGGGATGAGCAGCCACGTCGGCGCGAGCACCCAGCTGAAGAGCATCAGGTGGTACGCGAGTCGAAACGGCTTCGACAGCACGGGGCGCCGGACCTTGTCCGAACCCTCGATCTCGACGCGCATCACGCCAAGGAGCCTGACGAACAGCCAGGCCGAGGCGGCGGCGACACCGATCGTGACCGCCATCGCGGCCACGAACGCGTGGCCGTTGTAGCCCCAGGCAATCACCAACATGTTGGCGAGTGCGAGCGTCCACGTGGCGGACGTCAGGATGAGGTCAATGAACATCGGAAGCTCCATTGGTTCCATCGCCCTATGCGACGGAGGGCGAATCATAGCGGAAATCTTGCCCTTCGTCAACCCTTCTGCTAGGATACCGGCACATTCATGGGCCGTTAGCTCAGTTGGTAGAGCACCTGCTTTGCAAGCAGGGGGTCGTCGGTTCGAATCCGACACGGTCCACCATGTCTTCCGACCAATCGAAAAAAATGTTAAACTTCGCTTAATATGCGAAAGTTTTTTCTTTTTAGCCTGCTGATTGCCCTTCTCGTAGGATCAAACCCGCTCCCCGCGTTCGCGAACCATGCCAATACGCCCGTCACCATCCGCATCCTGTCGCAAGACGGAAGCGAAGAGTCTTCGTTTACGGTCCCTTCGGCGAACGTGATCGGCGGCATGAGCGTGGCCGTCGCGGATCTCGGAAGCGACGGGAAGCCGGAAATTCTCCTTGGCAACGGGCTTGGAAACGAACCGCGCGTGCACGTCATGCGCCAGGACGGATCTGAGGTCGGATCATTCCTGGCGTACGACCAGGGCATGGGCGTCGGCGTGAACGTGGCCGCGTGCGATCTCGACGGGGACGGCATGAACGAGATCGTCACCGTGCCGCAGCGCGGCGGAGCGCCGCACGTGCGGGTGTTCAATAATTTCGGCTCGCTCATCGATCCGGGATTCTTCGCCTATGACCAAGGACTGCGAAGCGGCGTGAACCTCACGTGCGCCGACATGGACGGCGATGGCGCGGCAGAACTCGTCACGCTTCCCTCTGCGGGAGCGGGACCGGACGTGAAAATTTGGGATCGAACAAATGGATCCATGCGACTCGAGACGGAATTTTTCGCCTTCGACGCAACGGACACGCGCGGCATCATCGGCGCGATCATCGGAAAAAAACTTCGGTACGCGTCGCAGCAAGGCAAGGAACACCTCACGTACGACTACGACTTATCCACAGCCTCGTCCGCGCAAGTCTCCGACGATCTCAACACGGACGACGCGCTCGGCGCGACCGGAATGTTCGCGGACGGAGACCGCGCGGTGCGAACGACCGCGAACGCCCAACTCGTCGACGCGATCACGCGCGTCTCGACCGCGGTCGACACGGCGAGCGGCGCGGTCGTCGGCGCGGCCGGCGACCTTGACGGCGACGGCACCAACGAGATCGTCACCGCGGAAACGCGTCCGCTGTTCGGGGAGAACGTTTCCGGGAAGCGCATCGTCGTCGACATTTCCGAACAACGATTATACGCGTACGAAAATGGCTTACTTGACGATAGTTTTCTCGTGTCGACGGCACGCGCGCCGCACGTCACGCCGCTTGGCGAACACGTCGTGATCGCGAAACTTCCGCTCGTGCACTACGCGGGCGGACGCGGCGCGGACGCGTACGATCTCGGATGGATTCCCTACAACCTCCGCTTCTACGAGCACATCTACATCCACTACGCGCCGTGGAACCACAACTTCGGACACACGTTGAGCCACGGATGCGTGAACGTTTCGTTCGAGGACATCAAATGGATTTACGAATGGGCGAGCGTCGGCGTTCCCGTCATCGTGCGAACGTAAAAAAATATTTGAGAAAAAAATTTGCATCATGTCTTGTTGCAAATTTTTTAATTGCGTATAATGCATGTATCGAAATCACATCGCGTCAGTGATTGCGAAAAAATATTTTTCAAAAAGAAAGGAGGTGGCAAAACTATGGCAGCTAAAAAGAAGGCGGTGAAGAAGGTGGCGAAGAAGAAGGCGGCTCCGAAGAAGAAGGCGGCTCCGAAGAAGAAGGCGGCAGCCAAGAAGCGCGCTTAATCGCGTGTAAAGAAAAATTTCCCGCGACGCGTACGGGAAATTTTTCTTTTACAGAAGTTTCGGTTGTGCCGCGCGCTTCGGCCGATCGTCGTCGGAAAACGCGCGGATCGTTCCGAAGATGCCGTCGTATCCTGGGACCACGTGCAGGCGGCCCTCGCGCACGCGCCGGACCGCCTCCGCGACGGTCGCATCCTCTGCCGCAATGGCGGCGATCGGCACGTCGAGCATGAGCGAAAACTCGTTCGCGACGCGGTCGGTTAGCCGAAGATAGAGATCGCTGACTGTTTTCGAAGAAACACCCACGCCCACGGAATCCGCGATCAGTTCCTTCAGCGGAACGATCGATTTGTAGGGGATTTTATTGGAAACGGACGCGGCCTTGCGATCCGCGAGCTGATTCACGCGGTATTCCACGCCGAGCGTCAGCGGACGCTTGCAGGTCGGGCATCGCGCCCCGATCTTTTTCGTTTGCGCGGGCGTCGACGAGAACAGGCAATTTGCGCATCCGTCCAGATGATACTTCCCTTCTTCCGGAAAAAATTCGATCGTATAGAGAAACTTCGACCGATCCTGTTCGCGGAGCACGCGCACGAATTCGTCGTAGCTCGGCGCGTCGAGATCGAACACGTTCGCCTCGCGTCCGAGCTTGTCGGGCGAATGCGCGTCGGAATTCGAGATCATGACGACCGAATCTAATATCGAAATCTGCCAATTCATCTTCGGATCCGACGAAAGGCCGGTCTCAATCGCGTAAATGTACGGTGACATCGAGCCGAAGCACTCCTCGATGGAATCGAACCCGGACTTCGAACCGAACACGGAATACCATGGCGTCCACGCGTGCGCCGGAATCACGATGATCCGCTCGTCGATCGACTTCAGCACCTTGTACAGTTCCTCGGACTCGATTCCAAAAATCGGTCGTCCGTCGCTCTTGCGGTTGAGTCCGCGCCGGTCGAGTTCCGCGTTCACCTTCGCGCACGTTTCTAGCGATGGTGAAAATATAAGATTGTGGATGCGGCGCGTCTTGTCGCCCTTCTTGTAGATTTGCGAGACCTCGGTAACGAGCATAAATCGCACCGGCGACACGCCGACGCGATAGAGGCCCGGTTCCGACTCGATGAGATTCGTCTTCAGATGCTCGAACCATGCCGGATGCGTCCAGTCGCCGGTCGCGGCCACGTCGATGCCCTTTCGCTCGCACATCGCGGCGATCTTCGGCAATTCCAAATCCCGCGAACAAGCGCGGGAGTATTTGGAATGGATGTGCCAATCGGTGATAAGGCGCATAGCTAGCGGTTCGCGTCGATTAATCGCCGAACTTCCAGGACAAAATCCGCACGCGGCTCCCAACCAAATGTTTCGCGGGCGCGCGTGAAGTCGGCATGCGTCTTCTTTGGCTCGCGACGTTCCGACGCGTATGTGATTTCGTCGGAAAATAGCCGTGCCACGTCGAGCATGCGCTGCGGGCGGCCCGATCCGACGTTGTACGCGCCGTTCGCGGTCGTACCGCGTTCGATCAGCGTCGTGGCGGCGCGGACGCTCGCGTCGACGATGTCCGTGACATGCGTAAAGTCGCGCTCCTGCATGCCGTCGCCGGTCACGACGATCGGTTCGCCCGCCGTGAGCCGGTCGAGGAAGATGCGAAGCGCGGTTGCGTATCCGCCCTGCGCCATGCCGTCACCGTACACGTTGAAGAATCGTAACGCGGCGTAGCGTACGCCGAATGCGGTCGCGTACTCGGCGCACAGCTCCTCCCCGATACGCTTGCTGAGCGCGTACGGCGACTGCGGTCGCAGCTCCATGTCCTCGTGGAACGGCGTGACGTCCTGCGAACCGTAGACGCTCGAGCTCGACGCGTACACGAATGCCCCACCGTACGTTCGAACGATCTCAAGCGCCGCGATCGTCGAATCGATGTTGTTCGTCAGACACTCGCCGGGCCGATCGAACGAAACGTGTACGCGCGCCATGGCCGCGAGATGAAACACCGCGTCAAAAGACGGCGAGATTTCCCGTCTCGCCGCCTCGGATTCGAATGTCTGGACGGAACACGCGGCAAAACGGACGCCGGGCGGCACGTTCTCGACGCGGCTCGTCAAAAAATTGTCGCATCCGACCACTTCCCATCCATCGGCAAGCAGACGCGCGGCCAAATGGTGTCCGATGAAGCCGGCAACGCCGGTGACGAGCGCGCGCATACGTTATTCGATATGCTTGAGAATCGCCCCGCGGTCCACGTTCGCGATGTCCGTCGTGTCGACGACCAGCGTGCGGGCACGAAGCGGGATCGGCAGGAATGTCTTGTTGAAGAAACGTTCGTCGAACTCGGCGATCACCTCCTCGAGCGCGTCATTGTGTCCCGGGTGGCGCGTCGTATTGGCACGAAGGATAAATCGCTCGCGAGCGACGCGCGGATCGGCGGTCAACCAGACAAGAATCAAATCCGCGCCGCTCCGTTCGGCAAGGGCGTGTACCCAATCGGCATCGTCGAGCCAGAGGAACGTCGCGTCCGCGACCACGGAATCGCCGCGCATCAGGTGCAGCTCGATGCAATCGCGGAACACGCCGAACGCGACGCGTCCGATCTCCTTCGACCAGGCACGGTCGCGATAGCCCACCAGGTCGAACAGCGCTTCCTTGATCTCGTCGAGCGACACGCGCGCGAAACCGGTCTCCTGCGCGATCATCGAGGAGATCGTCGACTTCCCGGTTGCGAGCGACCCACCGACGACGATCAACTTCATATTATCCGTTCGCGAGCTTTTTCGCATAAATTTCCTCCGCGACCCTGAACTCTTCCGGTGTGTTCACGCCGATGGATTCTTCCGGACGGATCTCCGAGCCCGTTATTTCGTGACCTTGTGCCACGGCGAGCTCGACGAGGTCGGTGAGGTAATACTCTCCCTTCGCGTTCAGGTTCTTCAACTGCGAGATGTTCTGCCACAGCCACTTCGCGTCGAAACAGAACATGGCCGGATTCACCTCACGGATTTGCTGCTCGGACTCCATCGCGTCCTTGTACTCGCGAATGCCCATGATGTGCCCGTGCGCGTCGCGCAACACGCGGCCCCAGTGGAGAAAAATGCCATACCACCCCTCGAACGACGGGACGACGGTGGTCATCATCGTAAGAACGGTCTGGCGGTCGGCATGAATTTTGGTGAGTCGCCGCAACGCGTCGGACGACACGAACGGATGGTCGCCATACAGGACGATCACCGCGTCGGATTCGCCGACGGCCTGCTGCGCGCACATGACCGCGTGGCCCGTACCGAGCGGCTCGTCCTGCACGGCATAATGGCACGCCTCGCCAAACGCCTCGCAGACCCCGCCCGTACCCGGGCTGACGACGACGACCGGAACCCCATCCACGCCAGATTCCTTGATGGATTCGATCAGGTGCTGAAGGATCGGTTTTTCGGCGATTGGCAGCAAGACTTTCGGTCTGTCGGACCCCATGCGGGTCCCCTTTCCGGCTGCGAGGATAACGGTGCGGAATTTCATATCGGAAGGAATCTTACCCTTTGAACAGCATCCAGGCAATGCCGGCCGCGAACCCGAGGGCAACGGCAAACCCATACTTGAAAACCACGCAAAACCAGCATGTTTCTGAATCCATAGTCTATCCATTGTGCCTGACTATCTCCAAAGAAAAAAGGCCCGTTTTCAAAGGGCCAGGTAGTAAAGGATCTCATCCGTCCGCACGAACCCGAGCCGCTCATAGGTCCGGACGGCTGGGACGTTTCCGTCGCGGACCTGGAGGTCGACGCGTTGGCAATCGAGCTTCGCGGACTGCGCGAGCAGCTCACCGACGATCGCGCGGCTCACATGGCGTCCACGCGCCTCTGGGACGACGGCAACACGCTCGATTCGGCCGACGCGACAAGACGCGAGCGCCGTGTGAAACGTCGCGAGCTCCGCATAGCCGACGACCGTTCCGTCGATCTCCGCGACGTACGGAATGTACGCCTGGCTTTCGAGGAACCGGCGCAGCATTGAATCCGGAACGACATGCCCGCCCCCGCTCACGAGCGGAAGGATCCGTTCGCGAACGTCCGGATATTCATCAACGCGCATCGGACGCACGGTCACGCCCCGCGACGCGACGTTCCCGACGGGAGCGCGGACACGGCGCATGGGAAGCTCATTCTTGCCAAAAGGATCCCTGACGCGCTCGAACTTCAGCGAACTGGCAGCCGTGCACAGTTCCGGAAGGTGCGGCGACGAGGTGAGGTACAGGGCGACGCAGCCGAGCGCAGCCGCGCGGTCTCGTAATTCGCCAAGCAACGGCTTATACGTCTGGGCCGCTCCGACCACAGAACGCGTCCGCATGGCGATGCCGCGGGTCGTGTGCAGGAGCAACCCGGCCTCCGTTCCTCCATACAGGTGTCCGTCGGCTCCGGCCGCGAGCGCGAGGTACATCCCGCTTTGCCGCGCACGGCCCAAGTACACCGCGTCAAACGGATGTCCGGCGATGGAATCACCCTCCTCCAAATCTCTTACCTTCATGACTCACCCTCAGAGTGCGACGACATTAACAGACGAAAAATACCCCGTCAATGACGCGGTATCTTCGTAAAAAAGTTCCATTGTCCTGGCGCCCATCTACTCTCGCGCAATCGCACTACCATCGACCCCATACGGCTTAACGGCTGTGTTCGGGAAGGGAACAGGTGTGACCCGTTGGGAAGTGGCACCAAGACAATGGAACTTTTTTTGACAGGAGAAATACGATCCAGACTGACAGTGGTTGTAGAGCTCGACTTATTAGTACCGCTCCGCTTCACGTGTTACCACGCTTCCACGTACGGCCTATCAACCTGCTAGTCTCGCAGGGGTCTGAATAACGAAGACTAATCTTAGGGTCGGCTTCGTGCTTAGATGCTTTCAGCGCTTATCCGAACCGAACACCGCTACCCGGCAATGCCCTTGGCAGGACAACCGGTACACAGGAGGTTCGTGCTTCTCGGTCCTCTCGTACTAGAGAAGCATCCCTTCAATCTTCTAACGACCATAGTAGATAGGAGACCGAACTGTCTCACGACGTTCTGAACCCAGCTCACGTACCGCTTTAATTGGCGAACAGCCAAACCCTTGGGAGCTTCTTCACCCCCAGGATGCGATGAGCCGACATCGAGGTGCCAAACCGCGCCGTCGCTGTGGACGCTTGGGCGCGATCAGCCTGTTATCCCCGGAGTAGCTTTTATCCGATGAGCTTCCACCATCCTATATTGAATGGTCGGATCACTAACTTCTGCTTTCGCAACTGCGCGACTTGTCGGTCTTGCAGTAAAGCAGGCTTTTGCGTTTGCACGTCCAGCGCGATTTCCATCCGCGCCAAGCCTACCTTTGTAAACGCCTCCGTTACTCTTTAGGAGGCACCCGCCCCAGGTAAACTACCCACCAGTTCCTGTCCCTAACACCAGATTCATGGCGTCGGGTTAGAATTCACGTAACGCAAGGGTGGTGTCTCATTGGCGCCTTGCGGCTCCCACCTACACTGAACATGCGGAACATGAACCCAAGAACAAGTTGTAGTAAAGCTTCACGGGGTCTTTTCGTCTAACTACGGTTAATGAGCATCTTCACTCATCTTGCAATTTCGCCGAGGACTACGTTGAGAGAGTCATAAACTCGTTATGCCATTCGTGCAGGACGGAACTCACCCGTCAAGGAATTTCGCTACCTTAGGACGATTATAGTTATCGCCGGCGTTCATCCGCGCTTCAGTCGAAGGCTGCCGATCTTGCGATCATGACCCCCTTCTTTAACGTTCGGACACTGGCCAGGCATCAGCCCGTATACATCATCTTTCGATTTAGCACGGACCTGTGTTTTAGGTAAACAGTCGGTTTATGTCTTTCGCTGCGGGTCGTTTCCTCCCGGAAACAACCAGGCCTTATCCCGAAGTTACGGCCACTTAATTGCCGAGTTCCTTAACGTAGTTTCTCTCGTACACCTTGGCACATTACGCGCCCACCCACCTGTGTCGGTTTCCGGTACGGGTCTCTCCGTGATTAGCCCTAGCGGCTTTTCTTGGCTCCATGTCCTTTCCCCTCGAAGCATTGCTGCCCCTTGCGATCACACCCGGGCTTATGACTGGCGGATTTGCCTACCAGTCACCCAGTTGTGCCCAACGCTATAGCCATAGAACGCGGGAAATTTCATGAAGCGTCCCCGCTTCAGTCACGGACAGAGTGCAGGAATATTAACCTGCTGTGCATCGGCTACGCCGTTCGGCCTCGCCTTAGCTCCCGACTCACCCTGGGTCGATTCTCGTTGCCCAGGAAACCTTGGGTTTACGGTGAAGGGGACTCTCACCCCTTTTCATGCTACTTATGCCAACATTCTCACTTCGCAACGCTCCACGGCGTGGTCACCCAGCCGCTTCAGCGCGATGCGAATGCTTCCCTACCGCTTTCATCAGTAAAGATGAAAACCCTTAACTTCGGTACGTTGTTTGAGCCCCGGTACATTTTCGGCGCGGAGAAGCTTGACCAGTGAGCTGTTACGCTATCTTTAAAGGATGGCTGCTTCTAAGCCAACCTCCTGGTTGTATAAGCCTCTCCACCACCTTTCACACTTAACAACGATTTAGGGACCTTAGTTGAAGATCTGGGCTGTTGCCCTTTCGACGTATGGAGCTTAGCCCCCATCGTCTGACTGCCGGCCAAGATACTGGTATTCGGAGTTTGATTAGGACACCTACCTTGCGGCGGTGATCCCGTTCAGTGCTCTACCCCCAGTATCGCGATATGCCGACGCTAGCCCACAAGCTATCTCGGGAAGAACCAGCTATTACCCAGTTCGATTGGAATTTCTCCGCTATCCACAGCTCCTCCCCCAGTTTTGCACAGCTGGTGGGTGCGGCCCTCCACGACTTGTTACGGTCGCTTCAGCCTGGCCATGGATAGATCACCGGGTTTCGGGTCGTATGCGTGCCACCATCTCATCTTATACTCGACACGCGCCATTGCTGGTGCGCGGAGTATAAGATGAGAACACGCGGGTTAACGCTCGCTTTCACTACGGCTTCGTCCCAGAGGACTTAACCAAGCGACACGCAATACACTCGTTGGCTCATTCTTCAATAGGAACGCCATCACCCCTTACGAGGCTCTGACTCCTTGTATGCATACGGTTTCAGAACTATTTCATTCCCCTTCCGGGGTGTTTTTCAGCTTTCCCTCACGGTACTTGTTCACTATCGATCAGAACATGTATTTAGCCTTACCACATAGTCGCGGTAGCTTCCCACAGGATTTCTCGAGTCCCGTGGTACTTAAGAAGGTCACGATGATGATGTGCGAAATTTTGCGTACAGGACTTTCACCCTCTATGGTTCCGCTTTCCAGCGGATTCCGCTATCACTCACATCAGTCACCCGCGCTCTGGAAGGACGCGACGTGACCCCTTACAACACCCGTGCTGCAACGGCTTCCACCTTTCATTATCGATCACGCCCGACCTTGCGGCCGGACGCATCACGATAACTTCACAACACAAGTTTAGGCTGTTCCCCTTTCGTTCGCCACTACTTAGGGAATGGACTCGTACAATGAATTCATATGTACGAGCAATATCTTTTTCTGTTCCTCTGGGTACTGAGATGTTTCACTTCCCCAGGTGCCCGGCCTACGCCTATGTATTCAGCGCAGGTCGATACGGCATTCCCCGTATCGGGTTACCCCATTCGGATATTCTCGGATCACAGGTTGCTTGCCACCTCCCCGAGACTTTTCGCAGGCTGCTACGTCCTTCTTCGGCACGTTCTGTCGAGCCATCCTCCGTATGCACTTATGCTCTACAACCACTGTCAGTGAAGATCTGCCAGTGGTGTTTGTCTATCTGTAATATTTCTCTGTCTTGTTCAATTGTGAACGGGCGTCCGAGGACTTATAAAACCGCGGAGTTGACTCGCGGCCTTCAGCTCCATCCCTCAGCAATCATCAGTGCAGTTCTAGGGACAAAGAAGGAATCCAATCGGTTGTGCGCAGAATTTTAATCGATCCCGGAAACCCTGTCAAGGGGTATATCCACGAGCTATCCACAGGGTGGTAAATCAAAGAAAAAAGCCCGTAATTCGGGCTAGTCGATCTGCGAGGGGTATTCTTCCAACGGCTTACGAAGTTTTGCCTCGCCGAGACGCGCGTCGGATAACGCGTATAAGTTCTCCATAACACGAACGTGAATGCCTGCGTCATTCGTCTTTCCGAGATCGAATCCGCCGACGTAGACGTGGCCAGCGACGATTTCCATGCCGGTTCCCCCGAACGAGACGCGCAACGGGACGGTTTCTTCGTTGATTTCCAAAGCGGATCGCTCCAAGCGCCGCACGATCCGTTCGACGACGCCGAATGCTCCCCTGACGTCACAGTCGACCAGGATCACCGCGAACTCGTCACCGCCGATGCGACAGGCGGCATCCGTCGGACGAACCTGGCCCGCGACGCATGCGGCGATCGCCTGCAGCATCCGGTCGCCGAACGGATGCCCGTAGCGGTCGTTCGGAACTTTGAAATCGTTCACGTCGATGAGAATGAGAACGACCGACTCGCCGGCCCGCAGCGCGTGCGCGATTCCGGCGACCATCGCCTCGTTGAAGCGACGGCGGTTCCCGATGCGCGTGAGTTCGTCCACGAAGACGATGGGTTCGAGTTCCGCGACGCGACGCTGAAGGCGCTTGCGGTCCCACGCGAGGTAATCCACGACGGCTACTAAAGCCGCCAGAACGATACATACGGACGTCAGTTCCATTTTCCCCAACCTCCAATGGAGGTGTCACGCTACCGAAAAAACGACGGCGTGTCAACCGTTCCGCCCAATGACCCGTCGCGCTTCCTCGCCCGACCGAGCGATCTTTTGTATGCTGTCCGCATATGTACCGCCTCCACATCGTCACGGTCGGCAGCATGAAGAAGGGCCCGCTCGCGGAGCTGGTTTCGCATTACCAGAAACTGTTGCGCCCATTTGCCCGCGTGGACGTAACGGAAACGAAGGAGGTGCGACGCGTGTCGAAGGACGCGTTTTCCGTCCTGCTTACCGAGCACGGAAAGGAATACTTCACGGGCGACTTCGCGGAGAAAATCGCTTCCTGGAGCGAGCAGCAGACGCAGACGATCGAGTTCGTCGTGGCCGGGCCGTTCGGCGTGGACAAGACCATCGAAAAAAACTTCGACGCGACGCTCTCGCTCTCGAAGTTCACCTTCCCGCACGACGTCGCCACGATGGTGCTCTACGAGCAGCTGTACCGCGCGATGACGATCCTGGCCGGAAAGACGTACCATTATTGACGCCGGACCGCATCGCGGTACAGTGTCCGCACCGTAACACGGAGACCGATCATGCACACGCTCCTTCTCAACGCCTTCTCCATACCCGTGGGGATTCTCCCCTGGCAGCGCGCCGTCCTGCTTCTGCTCGACGGAAGCGTGGACCTCGTGGAGTCGTACCCGGACCGGCGCGTCCGCTCGACGTCAGAATCCGTTCCCTGGCCGGCCGTGGTGCGCGACAACGCGCGCCTCCTGAACCTCGGCCTGTCCCCGAACCGTCTGAACGTGCTCGCCCGCGACCGGCACCGATGCCTGTACTGCGGCGTGGAGCCGAGAACGCCGAGCGGGCGGCCGAACGTCGACCGGCTGACCGTCGACCACGTGATTCCGCAATGCCGCGCGTCCTACGGCCACGTGGAGACCGCCGGCGGCACGCTGATCGAAGTCGGCGGATGGGAAAACCTCGTGTCCTCCTGCGAGCCGTGCAACCACCGAAAGGGCGGACGCACGCCGGAGGAAGCCGGGATGCCCCTGCTCGCCGCCCCATCTGCCCCAGGCCTCCTGACCCGCATCCGCATCGTCGTGTCACGGGCACGCTCCGTCCCCGCGCCCTGGGAACCGTACCTGACGTTCTGACCCTTCGATCGGGTCTTTTTTCATCGCAAAACGCGGTCCGATGTCCATCGGACCGCGTTTCTCATCTCTCCAATTCGTCGAGCGACGAAATCACGCGCCAAGCGACGTCGTCGAGCTCGTGAGGCACGGTAGCGAGCGTTTCGCTCGGGCGCATCATGCGGACGAGCGAGATCGGCAACGAGCTTTGGTGCGCGGCCACGAGGTGCCACGGATTGTCATCCACGAACGTCATGGGCGTCGGGTCCTGGTCGATCAGCTCAGCCAGGTTCTCGGTCTTCGGCGCGCCATGCGGGGCGATGTGGATGTCCGGCAGCATGCGGTCGATCCCGCTCGCCCGCATCTTCTGCCATTGGTGCGCGTGGTCTCCCTGCGTGAGAATGGTCTGGCGGTGCGTTCCTTTGCGCGCCTCGACGAACGGCGCGACGTCGTCGAACAGAAGCGACGGACTCTCCTCGGACACGATCGTATCGAACCGCGCGACCATGTCGTCGAGGCCGGCCGTTCCGATGCCCAACGCGACGCCGTGCTTGCGCGGCGAGTATCCCGCCGGAAGGACGGCCCGATACACGTCGTCGACCGTCTCCGGCGCATGTCCGGCACCGACCAACATCTCGCGCCAAATCTCCCACAGCCGCTGCGTCCCGAACAGCGTCGAATCGAAATCGTACACGTAATGCATAGCGCTACGTCATCCAATCCGGCTTGCGATCCGACGACGGGGCGATGCGGTCGGCCCAGGCCTTGTTCTCGTAATCGTTCGGAAGCGACATGCCCGGCGCGAACTCGAACGGCGTGGTGGCGATCGTGTCGATCGTCTCGAGCAGAATCGGATACTCCGCGTCCATGAAGTGGCCGTCCGATTCCGTCTCGATGAACTTCGCCTTCAGGAACGCGGCGAGCTTGCGGCCGTGATCGACGGGGACGAGCGTATCGTCCTTCGAATGGATGACATAAAATTCCTTCGCCTTCCAGATGGCGACGTCCGCGTCGAGGTCCACGAGAAACAGGCGGCGCAACTCCGGCTTCGCCACCTTGTACGGCGCGCCCACCATTACCACCGCGCGCGGCGACTCCGTCATCTCGACGGCCTCCATGTACTGCAGAATGATGAACGCCCCGAGCGAGTGGCCGACCAGGATGTCGTCGACCGTCAAAAACCCAACCTGCCGCTTCATCTCCTCGATGACCGCCGGCAAGTCGAGTTCCTCCCCGCTCTTGAGCGGCAGCGTCGGCACGACCACCTCATGGCCCTTCGCGCGAAGCTCGCGGGCGAGCCAAGGATGAAAATTCATCTCCGGGCTGGCGTTGAATCCGTGAACGAGAATGATGCGCATATCGCGAGGAGCGTAACATACGGCCTTGAAAAGAAAAAGGACGGCTGGTATGGTGCCGCCGCACACATGGAGTTCGTGCATGAAACAGCATCCCGCGCGCATGGCCGAAGCCGAGCGCGCCGCGCAGGAGATCATGAGTTCGCTCAACGCCTACCGGTCCGGCCTCTTCAAGGAGATCCCGACCGGCCTCGTCCTCGGCACCGGGTGGGGCGACGCGCTCGTCCTGCACCGGTCGCTCGAGATCCCCTTCCACCGCATCCTGGGGTTCGAGACGCTCGGCGAGCTGGAAGGCCACCGCCGCGTGCTCGAAGTCGGGTTCATCGACGAGGCATGCGAGACGCCGGTCGCCGTGCTGCGCGGCCGCGTCCACATGAACGAGGATCCGCGCGACCCGGCCGTGCCGAAGATGGTGCGCCTCCAGATCGCGATGCTGTGCCAGCTCGGCGTTCGAAAGCTCGTGCTCACCTGCGCCGCGGGAAGCCTCACGGAAACGTTCGCGGTGGGCGACCTCGCGTTCATGCAAAGCTTCGTGATGCCCGGCGGACACGAGGAAATGCCGCTCTGGGCCGGCGAGTTCGTCTCGCCCGAGGACGTGCTCGCGCTCGAGTGGCGCGACGTCGCGGGGCAAGCCGCCGAACGCGCCGGGCTCGTCCTGCACCCCGAGGGAAACCACGCGTACGTCCGTGGCCCGCACTTCGAGGGACGCCGCCACGACAAGGGCAACCTCCGCAAGCTCGGCGCGGACACGGTCGGCATGAGCGTGAAGCCCGAGTGCTGCGTCGCCGCGCTCTACGGGGCGCGCGTCATGGGCGTCGCGTTCATCACCAACGACGCGGTCGCCGAGCATTCGCACGAGGACAACGTCGCCCGCGCGAAGGCCGCGAGCGCCAAGCTCGGCGCGTTCCTCGAGCAGGTGGTCCGCACCCTCCCCTGAGGCCAATCGGCCTCTTTTTTCATGCAAAAAAAGACCCGCGCGGGTCAGAGCGACGGGTCGGCGGGACGGAAACGGCTGGCACGCGCGACGCCGCGCTCGACCGGAACGGTTGGTCGGCACGACACAACGACCGACCAACCGCGCGGGCTAGTCAATGCGCGTCCCGCGAAACAAGTCCTCGATCGTCTCCGCGTCGCGGACGTTCTCGATCGTTCCGTCGAGCCTCCACAGATACTCCGCGTGCCGCGTCCTTCCGTTGTAGTTGTGGCCCATGGCGTATGCGTGGCCGCCGGAATTGTGAATTACGATCACGTCACCGACGCGGCACGCGGGAAGCGGCCGGTCCTTCGCGAACTGGTCGTTATTCTCGCAAATGCCACCGACGACGGAGACGATTTCCTCGCCGCGCGGTTCGCCGTCGCGCGGAATCACGGAGACATGATGGTACGCGCCGTAAATCGACGGGCGCGGCATGTCGTTGGCGGCCGCGTCGATGCCGACGAATTTCTTGTACCCGTCCTTGATGACGCGCACCGTGCCGACGAGGAATCCCATGTCGGCCGAGACGTACCGTCCCGGCTCGGCGTAGAGGACGGGCTCCTTCAATCCGAACTTGGCGCACGACGCGTCGAACGTCGCGCGGATCCCCTTCGCGACCGCGTCGAGGTCGAGGCTCGGCTCCTCGGGCCGGTATGGCACGCCGAACCCGCCGCCGATGTTCATGAAGTCGATCTCGATTCCGGTCTCGCGATTGATCGCGGCCACGATCTCGAACAGCTTCGCGACGCTCCGCGAAAAAAATTCCACGTCGAGCGTGTTACTCCCGGTCATCATGTGGATGCCGAACCGCTTCACCCCCTTGTCGCGCGCCGCGGCATACGCGGCAGCCGCCTTCTCGAACGGCATGCCGAACTTCCCGTCCGGACCGGCGAGCACGTTGCTCTCACGGTCGCCGCTGCCGATCCCGGGGTTGATGCGGAACGACAGCGTCTCCGGCACGCCGATCTCGTCGAGAGACGACACCATGCTCGCGTCATCGAGGTTCAAGACGAATCCGCGTGACGCGGCGAACGCCAGCTCGTCGGCCGGGGTGTAGTTGCCCGTGTACATTCCCGTGCCACCAATCTTTCCGACGACCCACGCTTCCGCGCGGCTTGATGCGTCAAAGCCGAATCCCTCGAACCGAATGATACGGAGCACGTCCGGGTTCGGATTCGCCTTTACCGCGTAAAGCGGCCTAAAATCAGGAAAATATCGCTGAAACGTGTCGCGAAACGCGCGGCAGTTCTCGCGAAGCCGCGCCTCGGAGTATAGAAAAAACGGCGTCGGAAAATCCGTCGCCGCGCGAGTGATGGCCTCCCGAGGAAATGTCGTGACCGCCTGGTTCATAGGGTGGGTTACGAGTTGAAGAACGCCTGAAAGACCTGCCGTACCGCGAAGTCCGCGTCCGTCTCCGCTACGGCGAAGGTGATGTTGCGCTGCGACGCGCCTTGGGAAACCATCCGAATCGGAATGGTGCGCACGGCGTAGAACAACTTCCACAGCACGTCGAGGTCCGTCCGGATGCCTTCGCCCACGAGGCAGATGATCGCCTTGTGCGGATCGACGTCAACCGTGGCGAACGCGCGCAGGTCGTCGAGCAGCGCCTCGGGAAACGCCTGGTCGACCGTCACGGAGATGCTAACCTCGGATGAAGCAAGCACGTCGACGACCACCTGATGCCTCCGAAATGCATCGCCCACCGTCCCAAGAAACCCGGACGCGCCGAGCATCGGGAGTGCATCGATGTTGAGCACCGTGATGCCCTTCCTCGACGTGACCGACTTGAGCGACGGACGCTTCTCGCTCGTAATGAGCGTGCCCGGGGCCTCGGCATGGAACGTGTTGAGCACGCGCACCGGGATGCCCCGCTCGATGGCGGGCTTGATGGTCTTCGGGTGCAGTACCTTCGCCCCGAAGTACGCGAGCTCGCCGGCTTCCGCGTAGGAGAGCTGTGGGAGCGCGGTCGCCGCGGGAATGAGCCGCGGGTCGGCCGTGAACATGCCGTCCACGTCCGTCCAGATCTGCAGCTCCGTCGCATCGACAGCCGCCGCGACGATGGCCGCGCTGTAGTCGCTGCCACCGCGTCCGAGCGTCGTGTACCGGTTAGAATCGGACCGCCCGACAAACCCGGTCACGACCGGAACCACGGAAGCCGCGAGCATCGGGGAGAGGACTTCGGCCGCGCGCGCGTTCGTGAGCGCGAAGTCGACGTTCGCGGAACCGAACTGACGGTCGGTCGCCACGACGTGAAACGCGTCGACCATCTCGGCGCGCGTGCCGTCGGCGTTCAGGCACGCGGCGAAGATCGCCGTGCTCAGCCGCTCGCCGAGGCTCAGCAGGCGGTCGAGGATGCTCGGTGTCAGTTCGCCGAATTGCGCGACGCCCTGGCAGATCTGTTCCATCTCCGACCAGAAGTCTTTCAGGCCGACGTCGAGACCGAGGCTCGCCACGATTGCCGCGTGACGCGTCCGGATCTCATTGAGCGCGGCCTCCCAGTCGCCGCCGCCGACCGCCGCGCGGCCGAGCGCGATGAGCGCGTCCGTCGTGCCGCTCACCGCGGACACGACCACGACGGCCTCGCCGTCGACGGAGCGCACGATGGCGCCCGCCTTCCGCATGGCGTCCGCCGATCCCATCGACGTGCCGCCGAACTTCAGAACGATTCGCTTTCGCATGTCACGATGCCTCCGCGTCGATCCTATCGGTCGCGGCCGGGTTTGGCAAGACGAACCCCTTCGCGGGATCGACGCGCTCAGCGCGGCATCACCGACGGCGACGAATCCTCGTCCGCAAGGCGTTTGAGCTCGGCACGCAGGGCACGCGCGCGTTCCATCATTGCCCGGACGGATCCGTATCCTTCGGGACCGAGCCGTTGCCAAATGTCGCAGGCGGCGTCGAATTCCTCGTAGTTCGTCGGAGTCGCGTCGCCGACGTCATTCAAGAGACGATCCATCTCCCCGTGCCGCGCGGTGGGGATCTGCGTTTTGATCGTTCGAATCAACTCATGCTGCTCGCGGACGAGCGAATCGCACCGTTCGCGCGAAAACCCTTCCGGCGTTCCCGTCACCTGCAATGTCCGAATCATCCCCTCCATTTCCGCAAGACCGTCTTGAACCCGCGTTCGCACGGCCGCGTCCGCGTCGGCGCAAGAAGCGACAAACTGCGCGAGACGCGCTGACGACGGCTCAAACCATTTCGTGTGCGCCAACATGACGCGCATGTGCCCTTGGAACGCTTCTCGAAGGACGGTTCGGATCCGACCCGTTTCCGCATCCGTGATTCGAGAGGAAATCAGGTCGCTTTCCGGAATCTCCAAAATTCCGCTCATGCCGGGAACGGAAAGCCACGGAACCATTCGGCGATCCGCCGCCTTTCCCCTTCCGTCACTTTTAAACAACGCCGTTCCGAAAAATTCCGCGCGGGGAAACGCGACGCTGAGCGCGCTGAGCGCGACGAGCACGGACCGGCCGCTTGAAATCAGGTCATCGACGACGAGCACGCGACGATCGTCAAAACCTTGCCGGAACACCCCTTCGAGACGTTCCAACTCGTCCGCGTGCTGGGCAATGTTCTGCTGCCAGGTTCCGGGGACATCGCCGGGACGGAGCCAATCCGACGGCAAATTCATCCCGTCGACTTTTCGTCGCACCTTGTCCGTGAGGAATGACGAGGAATCGGACGCCGTCCCTCCAAGCCGATGCCCCGCTCCCGCATGCTCGTACGTCGTCGAGCCGATATTCACATAGCGTACGTCGGGTTTCTTCTCTTCCGGATAACGCGCGCCCCAAAGCGCGGAAAACATCCAGGAAAGGGGTCGCGCGCTGTTATCGAGAAAGACCACGGCACCGATTCCGCGCTCGTGGATCCGATCCGTCAGTTCCACCATCCGTTCCTTCAGACGCTCCCGCGCTTCCGGATTCGACAGAATCTCATACCTCGCACGTTCCGACTCAACCGGTTCCGTCTGAATGCGTTCGGATCGCGATTCCATACAAATCATTCGATGTGTTAGCGACGCCCGTCCCATTCCGCGTAGAACTCGTCGAGGTACGCCTCCATGAACCGGTGCCGGTCCTCCGCGATCCGCTTCGCGGCCGGCGTGTTCATCCGGTCTTTCAGGAGCAGCAGCTTTTCGTAAAAATGATTGATCGACGCGCCTTGAGAATTCTTGTACGCGTCCTTGTCCGCGTGCAGCACGGGCGCGTCGTCGGGATCGTACATCGCGCGCCCTTTGTGTCCGCCATACGCGAAGCACCGCGCGATCCCGACGGCCCCGATCGCGTCGAGCCGGTCCGCGTCCTGCACGCACTTCCCCTCGATCGTCGCCATCGGCGTCGCGACTCCCGCGCCCTTGTACGAAATGGTCGCGACGATGTCCTGCACCTGCGCGATCACGTTCGCCACGACGCCGTGCGCCGCCAACACTTCCCCGGCCACGCGCGGCCCCACCGTTTCATCGCCGTCATGAAACTTCCAGTCGGCGATATCGTGCATGAGCGCGCCGAGCTCGACGACGAACAAGTCGGCCTTCTCCTCAGCCGCGATCCGCTTCGCCATCTGCCACACGCGATACACGTGCCACCAGTCATGCGACGAGTCGCTGGACACCTTTTCGCGAACGGCCTCGGCGATGCGGGCGGTCATCGTTTCGTTGACGGTCATAGCCGTCACACTATACTAGAAAATTCGAAGAATCGAGAAAACCCCCGGGGGTCGAACCGGGGGTTTGTGCCCGTGGAGTACGATCGACCGGCACGGCTGGACACTCACCGTCACGGGATTTTAAACCTGACTCATTACTTCGCAAGCTGATTGAGCGAGGTTAACACGGAAAGAAACTTCGCACCGTCTTTAATAACCCGGTCCGAGTACGTCTGTCCAAATGTTTCAGGCAAAGTGTCAAATGCAACTGCCCAAACCGCTTCCGGAAGCTCTTTGTCGAGCATTCCCAAAGAATCCATCATATTGATCGTCCTTTGCAGGCCTTCAAGATCCATCTTTGATCGCTCGGTATTTAAACCTTTCCCTTCAGCGTAAGCGACCACTCCCTTCTGTACCCGTAGCCAATCGGACATGTACGTGCGCAAGGACTTTATAGACACCTTCTCATTCTCTGGTACCCGGCCAACGGTTTCTGGCATACGTATTTGATTATCGTTTAATTTGGTGCCGGGAGAGGGACTCGAACCCTCATGGATTGCTCCGCCAGCTCCTAAGGCTGGTGCGTCTGCCAATTTCGCCACCCCGGCTCGTTCAGAACTCTACCGCAGCGACGCGTTCGCGACAAACTATCCACACGCTACGCGTTGACAGCGACGAAATTTTGTGGTGGAATATATTTGAAATCGATTTTACCCCGCACACGTAAACACTGGGTTTATGCGTGCGGGGTTTTTTGTCCGCGGACGTCTCATCGGAACAAATTTTTAACTTGGAAGACTATGAACGAACGCATTGTCCGGATGTTTCTGGCCGCCGGGACGGTCTTCGCGATGCTCGGCATTCCGAGCCTGTCGCACGCGGCAACGCCCGACGTCATCATCTCCGAAGTCGCGTGGGCCGGATCGTCCGTCTCGACCGTCGACGAGTGGCTCGAGCTCTCGAACCTGACCGACCAACCCGTCGACATCGGCAACTGGACCGTCGCCGGCGCGGCCGCGAGCGGCGGGACGCTGACGATTCCCGCGGGAAGCGTCATTGGACCTTACTCAACCTTCCTGATCAGCAATTATGCAGACGACAATGCCAAGTCCGCGCTCAGCGCCAAGCCCGGCTACGTCACCACGTCCGTCTCCCTCTCGAATTCAGCTCTTTCCCTTGTTCTGGCCGACGCGAACGGCGTCGTCCATGACGCAGCCGGAAACGGATCCGCTCCCCTGGCAGGAAGCGTCGGAGGAAGCGGAGGAGGATCTGCCGCCATGGCTCGTCGAAATCCCGTGAGCGGTGGCACGCAGGCCGACGCGTGGGCCGCGGCCGACGCGTCGAACGGGTTCGACGCGGACGTGACGGACCTCGGGTCGCCGGGATCGTTGGAGGCTGGATTCGCACCGGCGGCCGTCGCAGAGGCGCCGGTCGCCACGACGGCGCCGGGCGTCACGGATGCCAGCGAGGTCGCGACGGAAACGATCGAACCGTCGGTGGAACCGATCGAACCGTCGGTGGAACCGATCGAGACGCCGGCAGACTTGGTCGAGGTGCCAGTGGAAGTTCCGATCGGGGCAATCGCGACGGAGCCGGAAGCCGTCGTCGTCGATGTGCCCGCGAACGTGGAACCGGCCCTGGAAGAAACGACTGAACCGGCCATCGTCGAATCCGAGCCGGTGATCGCCGAGGAAACACCGGCCTACGAGGAACCGATCGTGGATGCGACGCAGACGTCCGTGATCGAGACCGTGGACGCGACGGACGATTCCGCGTCGACGAACAGTCCCGAAGCGACCGCGGACGTTGAGATCGCGAGCGTCGAGACGCCGACGGCGAGCGCGTTCGCGGCCGGGACGCTCGCCATCAACGAGTTCGTCTCAGACGCGACCGAGGAGTGGATTGAGATCGTGAACGCGAGCGGCGGCGACGTGTCGCTTTCGGAATGGACGGTCCGGGACGCGACCGGAAAGGCGACATCGCTGCCCGAGCTGACGCTCGGCGCGGGACAGTTCGCCGTAATTGCGAACCCGAAAGGCAAGCTGAACAACGACGGCGACACGATTACCCTGCTCGACCCGTCGGGCGCGGTCATCGATCAGATCTCGTACGGAACGGACGCGATCCCGGCGCCACACAAAACCGAATCCACGGCTCTCGGCGCGGACGGGGCGTGGAAGCGAACAACGACCCCGACGCCGGGCACGGAAAACGTCCTCACGGAAACCGCCGTCGCGACCGACGCCGAGGCCGTGACGGAGACGACGGGCGACGCGACGAATTCCGACCAACGCACCGAGGTCGAACCGGTCGCGACGACGGCAACGCAGACCGAGACAGGCGCCGAGGAACCGATCGGGACGGTCGTCCCGTGGTCCGGCCCGACCACGCTGCGATTCTCCGAGCTCTATCCGAACACCTCCGGCGACGACGCGACCGAGGAGTTCATCGAGCTCGAAAACACGGGCGACGCGGCCGTCGACCTCACCGGCTGGCAGATCGCGGACGCGTCGGGCAAGACGTTCACGGCGAAGAACGAGACGCTCGTCGCGCCGCACGCGTTGCTCGCGCTGCACCGCGACGTCACCAAGCTCACTCTTAACAACGACGCCGACTCCGTGACGCTCGTCGCGCCGAACGGGACCGTCGTCGACACGCGCCCCTATGACCATGCGAAAAAAGGTTCCAGCCTTGTTCTCGTTTCCGCCGAGTGGGTTTGGTCGGGAACGCCTACGCCAGATGAACCGAACCATGTTCCGACGGATGCGCCTGCCGCCGTGGCCGCAACATCCCGCAACGGCGTAAGCCTAAGCGCCGGGACGATCCGACGCTCGTTGGAAGGCACCGTGCTCGTGGCGCCGGGCGTGCTCGGCTCCCAGACGTTCTACGTGCAGACGGAGGACGGCGGGACGCAGGTGTATAAGAACGACGGAAACTTTCCCGACCTCGCCGAGGGCGACGTCGTGCGAATCACCGGCACCGAGACCACCGTGCGCGGCGAGCCACGACTCAAGCTCTCGAAGACGGACGTCGTCAAAATCGTAAGCTCGGGCGATCCGGTCGTGCCGGAAGACATGGCGATCGCGGACCTGTCAAAGGACGACCACGGGAAGCTCGTCCGCGTGCTCGGAACCGTCGTGACGCGCTCGGGAAAGGCGGTCACCATCGAGAACGGGGCGGACCAGCTCTCCGTTCGTGTCGCGGACGGGACGGACATCGACCTGACGTCGCTCACGAAGGGAAAGAAATTCCGCGTCACCGGAATCCTTACCGCGTCAACCGGAAGACTCACGCTCCTCCCACGCTCGCAGGACGACATCGAGCCCCTCGCCGACGCAACGCCCGTCACCGCACTCACGGCCGCGCCCACCGGCAACCAGTCCGCGGCCTCGCGGGACGCCGCCACGGCAGAACTCATCACGGCGGGCACGGGGCTCGCGCTCGCCGGTTATTCCGCTCGGAAATTCGGACCGAAACTTCTCCTTTGGTATGCCAAAGCCCGCGCTCTCCGCGCCGCTGCTTAAGCGGCGCATCGAAACCAAGGCGTTCGCGTACGGCGTCTCCTCCACCGTCGCGACGCTGCTCGGCGAATACGTCATCGAACTTCTCCGCACCAGCGTCGCGGAGGCTAAGCAATCCTCATAACGATATGGATGAAGTACGAGCGAAGTGGTACGTGGAACTGGTCAGCGCCATCAACACGCTCGCCGAGGAACTCGGCGTCGACGACCTCGGCACGCGCCGCATGCGCGACTTTGTGGTGAGCACCGCGAAGACGCAATACATGGCAGGAAACCGCGCCGGAATCTACTGGGCCCGCAACGGAAAAAACAAAACCGCGCCGAGCCCGGCGTAAGACAACCGAGAGGCCCCGGCGCACACCTGCCGGGGCCTTTTCCCGACGTTTGGAAATGCTATAATGTGATTCTTATGGACGAGGAGACGAAGCAACTGGTCGTCGAGACGGCGAAAGGCCTCAAGAGTCTCGAGCGGGTTATTACGCTCCGAATGGATGCGCTTCAGTTTGAGATGGAGGGAATGCGGCAGGACATGGACGTTGGTTTTTCCATTGTGAACGAACGATTCGACCAGGTCGACCGACAAATCGACGGGTTCGTCCGCCAGTCGATCCGCTTCGACACGGAAGACACGGCCATGCGCGCGCGGCAAGATCGCCTGGAAGAACGCGTCGACCGGCTCGAACGCAAAATCCGCTAGAAACAAAAACGCGCCTCGTGAGAGGTGCGTTTTTGGAGCGGGAAACGGGGATCGAACCCGCGGCCTTCTCCTTGGCAAGGAGACGCTCTACCACTGAGCTATTCCCGCAAATCGTTTGTGGTCGAGAGTATAGCAAGGAGGTATAATTCGTGCAAGATATGAAGAAACATCCCGCGACCAACGCCGATATCGGCGCGATTTTAAGGGAAATCGCGCTCTTTTTGTCCGTCGAGGACGTTGCCTTCAAACCCCAGGCGTACGAGCATGCGGCCGATACCGTGACCGCGCTCGACGAGGAACTGGCCGTCACATACGGTCGGTGCGGGACGAAATGCATCGACGACTTGTCCGGAATCGGCGAGAGCATCGCGAAAAAGATCGCAGAGCTCGTGACGACCGGACGTTTGAAATACTACGACGCGCTCAAGAAAAAATACCCGTTCGACATGCTCGGATTCGCCTCCATCGAGGACGTGGGACCGAAGACGGCGCTCGCGCTGTACAGACATCTCAGGGTGAAGACGCTGCGCGACCTTGAGCGTGCGGCCAAGGCGGGAAAGATTCGGAAGATCGCGGGGTTCGGTCGCAAGCGCGAGGATCACATCCTGAAGGGGCTCGGATTTTTACAGACGCACGCGGGAAGGTTCCGTCTGCACGACGCACTGCCGATCGCGGAATCAATCGTCGCGAAACTTTCTTCAATCGAAGGCGTCGCGCACTGCAATGTCGCGGGTTCCGTGCGCCGCCGACAGGAAACGATCGGCGACATCGACATTCTCGTCACCACGAGCAAGCCGAAACTCGTCATTGCGGCGTTCAAGACGCTGTCGGAGTTGCAGGAAGTGGTCGAGGAAGGCCCAACCAAGCTCGCCGTGCGTTATCGGTTCGGGATCAACGGCGACCTGCGCATTCTGAAGCCCGATGAGTACGGCTCCGCGCTCGTGTACTTCACGGGCGACAAGCGGCACAACGTCGCCATCCGCGAGCGGGCGATCAAGATGGGGATGAAGCTGTCGGAGTACGGGCTGTTCAAGGGAACGAAACGCGTCGCGTGCAAGACGGAGGAAGACGTCTACGCGAAGCTGAAGATGGACTGGGTCCCGCCGGAAATGCGCACGGACACGGGCGAAGTTGAGGCCGCGATCGCACACGAACTTCCCGATCTCATTCCCTACGGCTCGATCAGGGGCGACCTCCAAGTGCAAACCGACTGGACGGACGGATCGGCTTCGATCGAGGAGATGGCGCGCGCCGCGAAGGCCGCGGGCCTCTCGTACATCGCGATTACCGACCACACGAAGTCGCTCGCGATGGCGAACGGGCTCGACGAGAAACGGCTGATCGCGCAAGGAAAGGAAATCGACAAGCTCAACAAGAAACTCAAGGGATTCCGCATCCTGAAGTCGACCGAGTGCGACATCAAGAAGGACGGGTCGCTCGACCTGTCGGACGCGGCGCTCAAAACGCTCGACCTCGTGTGCGTCTCGGTCCACTCGTTCTTCGACCTCGACGAGAAGACGCAGACCGACCGCGTGATCCGCGCCATGAGCCACCCGCTCGTGAACGTGCTCTTCCATCCGACCGGCCGCATCGTCAACGCGCGCGAGCCGTTCAAACTCGATCTTCCCCGCGTCATCGAAGCCGCCAAGAAATACAACGTCGCGCTCGAGGTGAACGGCTCGCACCGCCTCGACCTGAACGACCGCCACGTCCGCATGGCCGTCGAGGCCGGCGCGAAGCTCGTCATCGACTCCGACGCGCATCGCCCGGAAGAATACGCGCTTCTCGGGTACGGCGTGGCGACGGCCCGGCGCGGATGGGCAAAAAAATCCGACGTCCTGAACGCCAAAACCGCCGCGGAGCTCCTAAAAATCCTGTCCGCTTGACAGGATTTTTCGTGCGTGTGAGAATGTTTCTATACACAGATACACGGAAACATTTATGGTCAACACCAAACTGACAAACGAACAGGTGGAACGGCTCATGGACGACGTGCTCGACGTCATCCAGGCCATTGCCCCGAGCAAGGCGTTGCTGAAGGCATTTCTCCGTGACCTGCTCACGAGCGCGGAGTACCGCGACACGGCGCTGCGTTGGCGCATCGTGAAGATGCTGTCGCAGGGCGTCCCCCAACGGGACATCTCCGCCGCCCTCGGCGTTTCCCTGTCCAAAATCACCCGCGGCTCGCGAGAGCTGTCGGATGACAAGGGCGGATTCGCCAAGGTCTTCCGCCAACAATCGTCCAAGGCATAATCATGCGATTCATTTGGGAATCCCCTTCCCTCGACGAGGCCGTGCCGCTGACCGCGGAAGGCTTCCGCCGCCCCGTCACCGACGCGCTCGTCGAGGACGTCCGCGCCCATCTCGCCGCGTCCGAGCATGCGCTCTGCGTGCGCGACGACGGCCGGCTCGTCTGTTACATGCTGTTCACGGTTCCGGCCGACGGCATTCTGTACATCGCCGGAACCCTCATCACCGAGCCCATGCAGGGACATGGCATCAAGACCGCGGGAACCGTCCTTGCGTTCGAGCGCTTCCACGCGCTGCGCTGGCTCGCCGGCCGCACGCAGTCGTCCGTCGTCTGGGCGTCCGCCACCAAGGTGTCGTCCGAGCTCTATCCTCGTCGTGACGCCGCCGAACGCTCCCCCGAGTGTTCAGACCGCCTCGCCGCGCTCGTCGAGACGCTTCGCATGGCCGGTCCCGTCCACCGAGGCTTCTACGGCGGTCCGCTCTACGGCGAGAAGCCGACGCATCACGACCCCGACGTCCAGGCATGGTGGGACACGCTGTGCGACTTCAAGCGCGGCGATGCGGTGCTGTACATGGGCCACTTCCGGAAATCCTGAATCGACCCGTCTCGGGAAGCCATACGGCTTCCCGTTTAAAAAAATCCGGCGCAGACGCACCGGCTATGTGAGCAATCTCTCCGCGCGTCTCAGCCGAACGGCATCGACGGCGTTGTACGCGCCCCAAAGAAACATGATCGCGGCCGCGACGTACGGCAGCCACCGCACACCGAGCATGTCGAACAACTCGGCCCACGGCGCGAACGCGTGAAAAAGCGCGGCCGGACATCCGACAAACCCGACGACCGCGTCGATCGTCGCCTCGCGCCTCCGCATTCGCACATCCGCGATTTCCTCCCGAACGCCCCTCTCACGCTGCGTGTCACGAAGAGACTTCTCCCCTCTGAACGGACCATCCGCCACGACGGCCTCCTTGCTCCACAAAACCCTACGCCGAGCCTTCCAAAACCGCAAGATTACTGGTAGCATCGTTCGCATGGGCGGGTGCTGGAGCCGGTATACAGGGGGGACTTAAAATCCCCTGGCCGAAAGGCCTCGTGGGTTCGAACCCCACCCCGCCCACCAAATTTGCTCCCATCGTATGTCTGAATCCTGGTTTGCAAACATGCAGCGCGAGGCCGCGCGAGATCCGCGCATCATCGCGCGGAAGGAAATGATCCGGGATATCGTCACGGTCACGGAGCCGACGCGCGTTGTTCCGATCGCGGACATTGACGAATTCAAGCCGGGACGAGCGGCGGCCGGCGAAGTCATTCTGGTTTCGCAGGGCGGCATGAAATCGACGGAAACGAAACCCATCCGAACCGACAATGCCTCCGCGTGCAATATTTTTCTGATTAAGTCGACTTCCCCGGATGCCGAACCGACCTATTCGCTCATGCACGTGTGGGCCGGAGATCTCGACCTCAACCACCCGGGAGCGAGGCGTGAGGACATCAAGGCGAAGATGCGTCCGAACGACGAGGCGATCGCCATCACCGGAGGATCAAGCAGCCCATTCGAGCTAACCGCGTACCAGTTGCGGGACATGGGCGTGCGGACAAAAACGCACATTGCCGTGCCGAGTGGAAGGCAATACGTCAGCGCCGTCTTTCGACCGCTCACGAACGAGATCGTCGTTCGAATCGGTTCGGACTCGGACGCGACGGAGGCGTACGTTTACGAAGGATTTTAAATGACCAGAAAAACCGCACGCCGAAAGGCATGCGGTTTTTTGACTAGAGCGTCCCGAGATCGAGCGATTCCGTAAAGGAGATCTTGCTCACGAAGTCCGGGACGTGGGACACCATGATCATGGCGCCTTGGTACTCGTTGAGCGCCTCGGCGATGACCGGGATGTGGCGGAAGTTGATGTGGTTGGTGGGCTCGTCGAGAATCAGGAGGCCCGGCTGCTGGAGGACGAAGCGGGCGAAACAGAGGAGGCCCTTCTGCCCTTCCGAGAGCGCGGCGACCGGCACGCGGAGCGTGTCGCCGGTGAGCAGGAACTGGGCCGCGACCTCGCGCAGCCGCTCGTTGTCCGGCACGTCCATCACGCCCTCGAGCGACTGGTACGGCGTCTCGTCGAAATTGAGGCCGGAGAAATCCTGGCGGTAGTAACCGACCTTCACGCCCTTCGTGATGACCGCCCCCTCGTCCGCTTCTTCCGCAAGAGAACGGAGCAACGTGCTCTTGCCGATGCCGTTCGGGCCCGAGATGAGCAGGCGCTGGCGCTTGCGGAGCAACACGTTCACTTCGGCGCGGCGCGGCTCGTGGTTCACGATCACCTTCACGCTTGAAATCTTCACGAGCGGCTCGGAGAACTCCTGCGTCGGGATGGTAAAGCTGCGGATGGTGCGATCGTCGCGTTTCACGTCGACCATGTTCTCCTCCGCGTCAGCCACCTGGTCGCGTAGCTTGGCCGCGAGCGCGCGCATCTTGCCTCCCTTGTGCGCGAAGAAGTTGATCTTGTCCTTGCGGTCCTGGATTTCCTTCAGGAGCTGCGCGTTCTTCGCGCGGTCGCGCTCCACGCGCGCGGCGATTTCCTCGACCACGTTGAAATAGTTTCCCTCGTAGCGGTCGACCTTGCCCGTGTACACGTCGAGGTGCAGCACGCCCTCGGTGAACGCGTTCAAAAAGTCGGCGTCGTGCGAAATCACGAGCACCGTCTTTTGGTAGCACATGAGAAAGCCCGTGAGATGCTCGATACCGGCCGTATCGAGGTTGTTGGTCGGCTCGTCGAGCAGGAGGATGTCCGGGTCCTGAATGATGGCGTACGCGAGAAGCAGACGCGCCTGCTGGCCGCCCGAGAAGTCCTTGATTTTCTTGTCGTACGGCGTCTGCAAGTTCACGATCTCAAGCGCGTCCGCGATGCGGCGGTCGAGATCGTATTTCTTTTCCTCAAACGCACGCGCGAAAAACTCGCTCACCGTGTCCTCCATGCGGTCGCGCGGAACCACCTGCGTGGCGATGCCGATGGTCGCCCCCGGCTTGATGTGGATGGCGCCCTTGTCCACCTTCAACGCGCCCGTGAGCAGCTTGAAGATGGTGCTCTTCCCCGCGCCGTTTTGTCCCATCACCGTGATCTTCGCGTCCTCGCGGACGGAAAAGTTGGCCTCGTCGAGCACCGGATTTTCCGGATCGTAGCCGAAGGTGACGTTCTCGAATCGAATGATGACGTTTCCATGATCCATAATGCGCGGATGATAGCGCGATCCGGACGGTTTGGCAAGGGAACACCTTGACAAATGGCCCATTTTTTGATATCTTTCCTCCTCGTTTCAACGTGACGAGAAACAAAAGCGGGGTACGCATGCGACTTTTCCTGGTCCTTTTCATTTTCGGCGGCTGCAAGGTCACGGTCGATCCCTGCCAGCGGTTCGGAGGAACCACCGTCACCACGCCGGCCGAGATTACCCTGTGCCCCATGCGGCCGATCGACTCCCTCGGTTGCGCACAAGTCGGCTGGCCGACCTGCGCCGAGCCGCCGGCCGAGTGAGCCGTCCTTCGTCTTCGACAGCCCGCAGACCCCTGCGGCTTTTTTCTTTTGCTTGCCGTTCGAAGTGCGGCCCCCCATAATGAACGCGCTATGCTCAACGCGATCTCCTGGCAACACGCGCTCGTCCTCGTCGCGTCCGCGATCAGCCTCACGGGCGGCATCTCCTACGTCCGCAGCACCATCGCCGGGCGCACCAAGCCGAACCGGGTGACGTGGGGACTGTGGGCGCTCGCGCCGCTCATCGCGGTCGGGGCCGCGGCTTCGAGCCACGCCGATCCGTGGGCCATGGCGCGCATTTTCCTCGCCGGGTTCATTCCGCTCCTCGTATTTGGCGCATCGTTCGTAAACAAAAACAGCTACTGGAAACTGACGACGTTCGACTTCCTGTGCGGCATCTGGTCGCTCGCCGCGCTCATCGCGTGGCTCGTCGCGGACGCGCCCGAGGTCGCCATCCTCTTCGCGGTCCTCGGCGACGCGTTCGCCGCGGTACCGACCATCAAGAAGGCCTGGCAGCACCCGGAAACGGAGAATGGATTCAACTACCTCACGAGCCTCGCGAGCGTCCTGCTCGTCCTGCCGTCCATCCCGGTTTGGAACATCACCAACGCGTCCTTCCAGGTGTACCTGCTCGCGGCGAACGCGGTCCTGTTGTTCGCGGTGTATCGGAAACGACGGCGCACATGACCCGATCTGAAGCACAAACTGCCCATTCACGGATTCCCGTCACTGATGAACTGGATCTTTTATGCGCAACGAACAATCACGCGCGTTCTCGGCGTTTCGAAACGCAATCAAACGGATTCCCGATGACCGCCTCGGCGAGCCCGAACGCTTCCCGATGAACGATGCCATTCCGCCGGACTACTTTCGTACGTTTGAGCCGTTCATGCGAGGGACGAATTCGTTGGAAGGATTCGTAAATGATCGGCGGCGACGTGGGC
>DAISXX010000002.1:0-21615 GCA_036825695.1 Patescibacteria group bacterium
CGACGGCCTGAACGTGACGGACCGCGGCGGGTTCTTCGTGTATAACGGATACAATTCCTACGACGGGCAGAAGCACTACGAGACGCTGGGCCACGGGGCCGCGTTCATCACCGTCGACGAAACGTTCACCATCGTGAACGTGCACGGCAACTCGCAGCCGGCCGACAAGCTCGACACGACGAAGCGTCTCGCGCAGTCGCGGACGATCATCGATTTTCTCGCGGGCCGGCCCGGAGAAAAAATCGTGATGGGCGACTTCAACCTGATGCCGGACACGGAAAGCGTGCGGATGTTCGAACGTGCCGGTTTTCGCAATCTGATTCGAGATTTCAAAATCGCAAACACGCGCGGCAGCAAGATGCGCGAATTGTTTCCCGAATATGAGCACGGCCCGTACGGGTTCCAAGACTTCGCGGATTACGCGTTCGTGACGCCCGGCGTCGCGGTTCGTTCGTTCGAGGTTCCCGATCTTCCGATTTCCGACCATTTGCCGATGATCCTGGAGATCGGCGCATAGGGTGTCGGCCGTGGACGATTAGGCGCAAATTGCGTAAGCTACTCGTAACTATGGCCACACAAAGCAAAAAAACGCTGCTTCTGCTCGATGGAAACGCACTCCTGCATCGTGCCTGGCACGCCATTCCGCCGCTCACGACGAAGGACGGGCGCGTCGTGAACGCGGCCTACGGGTTCGCGACCACGCTCGACAAGATGCTCGGGAAGTTTCATCCGGATTACATGGCCGTGGCGTGGGACTTGCCGGGCAAGACGTTTCGGCATGAGAAGTTCGCGGCGTACAAGGCGCAGCGCAAAGAGAAGGAGCCGGAACTGTACATGCAGATTCCGCTCATCCAGGAAATTCTCTCGTTGTACGGAATTCCGTCCGTGTCCGCGGAAGGGTTCGAGGCGGACGACGTGATCGGGACGCTGTCGCAGACGGCGAAGAAGAATGCGGTGGAAACGCTCATCGTGACCGGCGACCAGGACCAGCTGCAGCTCGTCGACGACACGACGAAGGTCGTCTATTTTCTGAAGGGAATTTCCGAGACGAAGATTTTTGACCCTGCCGCGGTCGTCGAGAAATACGGGTTCACGCCGGAGCAGATGATCGACTACAAGGCGCTGCGCGGCGATCCGAGCGATAACATCCCGGGCGTGGCCGGTATTGGCGAGGTGGGAGCGAAGGAACTGATCGCGCAGTACGGGTCGGTCGCGGAAATTCTGAAAGCGTCCCTCGCGGGAACGCTACCGTCGAAGGCCGCGAAGAAGTTCACGGGAAAGGAACAGGTGGCGCGCGACTCGCTCCATCTCGTAACCATCGTCCGCGACGTGCCGCTCGATCTCGATTTCGAAGCGATGAAGGTCGGCGCGCCCGACTTGGAGAAGTTACTGCAGTTGTATCGGGAACTCGACTTCCGTTCGCTCATCAAGAAGTTGTCCCCAGAAAACGAAGTGGCCGCACCGCCGGTGGATAACATGGGGACGGAAGGGGTGAAACGGGAGGAACCGGTTGAAAAGGCCGAAACAAAGTCAAAAGGAGGAAAATCGGAGATCGTACGCGGCGCGACGAACGTTGCGGAGGCGCTGAAGGCGATCGGCGACGAGACCATCGCGGTGCTCGTCGTCGAGCAAGCGCCGGATCTGTTCGGCGCGACGCTCGCCGCGGCCGCAGTGTCGGACGGCAAACGCACGGCCGTGATTCCGAGCCCGAACGCGGAGTTGCTCACGCTCGTCGAGGTAAAGATGAGGGTCGCGCGACATGTTGTCTCGCACGATTGGAAGAAGGTGATGCACGCGACTGGCTGGGATGCGGATTCGAAGATTACGGATCTCATGATCGCCTCGTATCTTCTGAACTCTGCCTCGCGCGCGCACGATCTCGCGTCGCTCGTAACCGACGTCGCGATTCCGGAATCGTTCGGTACGGAAAAGGAACTCGCGGCGCTTGGCCGGGTCGCGTCGATGTTGCCGCATGTCGGCAAGACGATGCTCGCGGAGCTTGAGAAGACCGGCGTCATGAAGGTGTTGCACGACATTGAGATGCCGCTCATCCCGATTCTGTGCGACATGGAAACGACCGGCGTGTCCGTGGACGTGAAGGCTCTTGAGAAGTTCTCGAAGATTCTGCAGAAGAATCTCGACGAGCTGACGATCAAGATCCAGCAGCTTGCGGGCGAGGAATTCAACGTCAATTCCCCGTCGCAGCTCGCGACGATCCTGTTCGAGAAGCTCCAGCTGCCGACGAAGGGCATCAAGAAGACGACGAGCGGGTTCTCGACTGCCGCCTCGGAGCTCGAAAAGCTCGAGGACGCGCACGAGATCGTGCCGCTCATCGGCGAGTATCGCGAACGCGCGAAATTGCAGTCGACGTACGCGGAATCGCTGCCGAAGCTGGTGAAAAAGGATGGCCGCATCCACACGACGTACAACCAGACCATTGCCGCGACCGGACGATTGTCGTCCGTCGATCCGAACTTGCAGAACATTCCGATCAAGACCGACCTCGGCAACGAGATCCGCAAGGCGTTCGTTGCGGACAAGGGAAAGATTCTCATCGCGGCCGATTATTCGCAGGTGGAACTGCGCCTCGCCGCCGTGATCGCGAAGGACAAGCCGTTCATCGACGCGTTTCGAGACGGCGCGGACATTCACACGCGCACCGCGGCGGAAGTGTGGGAGGTGGAGGAGAGCAAGGTGACGAGCGAACAGCGCCGCGCCGCGAAGGCGATCAACTTCGGAATCCTCTACGGCATGGGCCCGCGTTCCCTCGCCCGCTCGACGAACATGAGCATGGACGAGGCCAAGGGATTCATCGACCGCTACTTCCAAATCCACCACGCGATCCGCACGTATCTCGACGAGACGAAGATCAAGGCGCACGCGGACGGCTACGTCGAGACGCTGTTCGGCCGCCGCCGCTACTTTCCCGAGATCCAGGGCGGCGTCCCGATGCTCGTGGCGATGGCCGAGCGCATGGCGATCAACATGCCGGTGCAAGGCACGGCCGCGGATCTCATGAAGCTCGCGATGATCTCCACGTACGGCTGGCTCTCGCACTCCGGCTGGCCCGCGAAGATGCTGCTCCAAGTGCACGACGAACTCGTCATCGAGTGCGACGAGAAGGCCGCGGACGCGGTGGCAAAGGGCGTGAAGGAAATGATGGAAGGCGTGGCAAGCTTCGACGTGCCGCTTGTCGTCGAGGTGGAGACTGGCAAAAATTGGGGTGAAATGAGAGAGTGGAAGGCATGAATGCCTGGCAGTCCCCACTCCTAAACCAAATTCCCTGGCTGACGCACGCGACGTCGACCAGGGATTTTGGTTCGCTGCGTTATCCGAACGAGGGTGAGACGGAAGATCCGTACGTTGAGAATCGCGCGGCGTTCGCGGAGTCGCTCGGGACCGATGCGGCGCATTTGTTTCTGGCGGGAAACGAGCATGGAAACGTCGTGTCGTTTGTCGACGGCGCGATGTCGCCTGGTCGCGTTCCTTACTGCGACGGCCTCCTCACGTCCGAACCAACCATTGCCCTCGCGCTTAAATCTGCCGATTGCCTCCCGATCTTTTTCGTCGATCCGACGACGCGCGCGGTCGCCATCTCGCACGCCGGATGGAAGGGCGTGACTTCGGGCATCGCGATCGAAACCGTCCGCGCGTTTCTCGGGCGAGGCTCCCGCCCGCAGGATCTCCTCGTCGCGATCGGCCCGAGCATCGGCCCATGCCATTACTCGGTCCACGACGAACGCCGCGACATCATGCTCCCGCGTACGCCGTTTATCTCGGAAGACGATTTTGCCCCGCTCGCGGAGTCGGGTGTCTGGAGCCTCGACTTACGAGCGGTCGTCGTTCGCCAGCTCGTATTGTCCGGCGTGTTTGCGGCTAATATCGACGCGTCCGCGCCGTGCACTGCGTGTCAAACGGAATGGTATTTCAGTTATCGTCTGACACGTGACGGCGCGAATCAATTGCTTTCGGTGGTTTGCATGAGGCCGGACACGTAGGTTTGACCAACGCGTTGGCTTGACGATATCATTGTTACAAAAATACTAATGTAGTTCTATGGGTGAACAGATGGGAGCTGGCGAACGGTCCATGGGAGATTTGCGTGATTTTGCTCGTGTTGAGAAGGCGTATTCGGTTACGCCATCCATTGAACCGATGAGCGGCTCGAACGCCGGCTGGGCGGTTTTTCGAGAACCGCGTCTCACGGCTTACGATTATTCGGGCTCTAGGGCTCGTACGACGGCCGGAGACGAATTCATGCGATCCCTTGAAGGCTTGGTCGGAGACCAGGGGCCTGGGTACATTATTTGTAAGATGGATGATTTGGGAAAGGTCATTGACGTTCTTACGAAGTTTCCTCCTGAGCCCTTTATCGACCAGCCGTAATTACGACGCATCCGCCACGTGGCGGATTTTTGTTTTGCGCAAAAAATCCCTCATGGCCCACGCTCGCGCGCATGGGCGAGGCGGTACACGAGGGCTGAAGTCGGGCAGACGGTGTGGCCGTGGATCGTCACGCAGTTGCGGTCGTGGAGCGCCATGACGGCGTCGTGCACGCGCTGCGGAATATCGGCCGTGAGTTCATCGACGAGGTTGAGCGTGCCGTTCCAGAATCGTGGCACCAGGCCGAGGGTGAGGACGACCAGCAGACGGTTGAGAACGATGCGACCGACGCGTCCCCAGCGGAGATTGTCGGCCCGTGTCTCGATCAGCGAGCGTTCGAGACCGACCCAGCAGGCGTTCTGCTCGGCCGCGGTGACGAACGCGAGGACTACTTCCTGCTCTGAAACGCTCAAGAACTCGGCGTGGACGACGGCGTCCCGGATGTCCTTCGGTTTAAACGAAGCCACGATTGGCTTGGCGGGTTGGAGGACGCGGTCGAATCTCATGTTCCCCTCCCGTAACGGCCGGTCCGCGCGTCTTCGACGGGTCGCCGTTCACCGTTCGGGAACATGACGTATATCACGTTGCCGTCGCGTCGCGTCACATGGGCGTTCGTTCGGCGCAACCGGTGTGGCGCGTCGGACGGAATGAGCTCCGTGCGTTCGTTCGGCGCGTCCGGTCGCAGCTTGGACGAACCGATGCCGAACAGCCTCCCAATGAGACGTAGCAAATACATGGGATCTCCGCTGCCGTCATGGTGACGGGCAGGCAACGAATCTAGCGTCATCTCACACATTTGTCAATCCGTTCATGAAGGGTTGGCACGAAGAAAAAACCCGCAATGGCGGGTTTTCCAGTAGCGTTATGCGGCCGGTTGTGTGTCGCGTTCCATGAATTCCGGCGCATCCCCCTCGTCATCGGTATCGCCTTCGTCGCGTTTGGCATCATTAGTCGAAGGTGGGATCACGCGCACGCGTTCTTCTAGATCCTCAACGGGAAGTTCTGCTCTCAGTCGCGGTTCAAGGTTGGTGTCTTCCGGATCTACCTCCGGCATTGCGACGACGAGCTCTTCATCCAGTGGCGTCGCTCGTTGTTCGTCCTCTTCGGTGGCCTCTTCCGTCGGGACGATCGGGTTTCCATCCTCGTCCAACTCTTCGTCCGTATCGGGAACGATTTCGGCGGGTTCGTCATTTGGCGTCTCGTTCACGTCCGCCAGCGTCGTCGGGATGCGGCCATGTTCCCTTTTGACGGGCACCAGATCTTTTCTTGGTGCGTTCGCGTTCGTTGTGTTTGGCCGTTCCTCAGCCGGAAGCTGAACGTGAAGTGGTTCTGGTACGTCCGATGGGCGAAACCCTTCCGTGTTCATACGCGAAATTGAAATGGATTACAGGAGCGTTGTAGTTTGAGTGGGGTTAATGTTCAAATTTTGATTCTACGGGTAAGATGCTCGCGATATGCTCATCCTCGTCTACGGCGACGACTCGTTCCGGGTGCAGGAGAAGGCCCGGGAGTTGCAAACCGCGTTTCAAAAGAAGTTCGACCCGACCGGGCTGAACTTCGCGTCCTTCGGGTCGGACGCGAAGCCGGGCGAGGTGTTGCAGGCCGTGCAGTCGCTGCCGTTCATCGCGCAGAAGCGCATGGTGGTGATCCGCGATTTGATCGCGTCTACGAAGAAGGACGGAGAGGACACGTGGGTCGCGCTCGCGAAGACGCCGGAGTCGTCGATCGTGGTGCTGTGGGAAACCGCGGACGCGAAGACGATTGAGAAGAAACCGCTGTACGCGCTTCTTAAGTCCGGCGCCGACGTGCACGCATATCCGTTTCCGGTGTTGGAAGGCGCCGCATTGCAGAAGTGGACCGCCGATCGCGTGAAGGCGCGCGGCGGTCAGATTGCGCAGAATGCGTTGAGCGAGTTATGCGATCGCGTCGGCGGCGATTTGTGGCAGATGGACAATGAGATTGGAAAGCTGGTCGCGTACGCATCGGACCGCCCGATTGTCCACGCGGATGTGGACGAACTTGTGCGCGCGACGTTCGAGGGAGAAATTTTCGCGCTTATTGACGCGGTGAGCCGCAAGCAGGGCGCGCAAGCTGTGAAGCTGCTGCAACAGGAACGCTGGAGCGGCGCGAGCGACTTTCAAATCTTCGGCATGCTCGCCCGCCAGGTCCGCATTCTGCTCGGAGCGCGTTCGCTGCTCGACGCGGATCCGCGCGCCTCATCGCAGGAACTCGCCAACGACATGAACATCCACCCGTTCGTCGCCCAAAAGGCGCTCGACCAGGCGCGAAAATTTTCGTTCGCCGACTTGCGCGCGGTTCACGACATGCTGTTTGAATACGACGCGGGCATGAAGTCGGGCTATTTGGACGCGGACGTCGCGGTGGATTTGGTGATGACGCGGCTTGTCGCTTGACATTTCCGTCTGAAATTGGTCCGAACTTTTCGGTTTTGGCCGTGCGTTCAGCTCGGTAGACCACTCTCAACGGAGAAGTCGTGAAGATCGTACCGTATCTGTTCCTTGCCTTGTTCGGCCTCGTGGTCGGATGGGAGCTCGTCAACGCGTCGTTCTGGCTGTTCAATCAGCCGAGTACGCTCGCCAACATCGCGGGGCACTTCGCCCTCCTCGCGACGGGGGTCGGCGGGTTCCTCGGCGGCCGCTGGGTCTGGAAGCGTGCGAAGGGCACGTCCACGGACGGCGCCTCGTCGCTCATCGTCCTCGTCGTCGCGGGCGCCGCGTCGACGCAGCTCGCCGGCTGCACCACCATCGAGCCCGGGCACGTGGGCGTCGTCATCAACATGAATGGCGACAGCCGTGGAGTGGAGGACATCCCCGTCACCACCGGACGCGTCTGGTACAACCCGGTCACCGAAAACGTCTACATGTACCCGACGTTCGTCCAGACCGCCGTGTGGACGAAGGATCTGGGCGAGGGGCACCCGTCGAACGAGGAATTCTCCTTCGCATCGAAGGAGGGGCTCATCATCAACGCGGACGTCTCGATCAGCTACCAGATCGACGCGGCGAAGATCCCCGCGTTCTACGTGAAGTTCCGCAACGACGACATTGAGGCGTTCACCCACGGGTTCCTCCATAACTCGGCCCGCGACGCGCTCAACGAGACCGCGAGCGAGTACGGGGTGGAGGACATCTACGGCCCGGGCAAGGAGGCATTCCTCGCGAAGGTGCGAGAACGCCTCGCCGCCCAGGTCGCCGACATCGGCGTGTCGATTCAGCAGCTCGGCTTCACGGGCGCGCTCCGGGTCCCCGACACGGTGACCGAGGCGATCAACGCCAAGATCACGGCGACGCAGACTGCGATCCAGCGCGAGAACGAGCTGCGCAAGACCGAGGCCGAGGCTGCCATGGCGGTCGCGAAGGCCGAGGGCGACGCGAAGGCCAAGATCGCCGAGGCTCGCGGTATCGCCGAGTCGAACGACCTCATCACCAAGTCGCTCTCCCACGAGCTCATCCTCTACCAGGCCGTGCAGAAGTGGGACGGCAAGCGCCCTACGGTCGAGGGCGCGGGCAGCGGGCTCATCATTTCGCTTCCTCCCGACACCAAGTAGTCGTGCCCGACAGGGACTCCTGTCGGATTTTTTTAAAAAAAGAGACGCCGAGGGGCGTCAGGGCCTACTTCTGATCGTTGCCGAAGAGGTTGGGGGTCATCAGCTCGCCCGTCGTGCGGGCGTCCTTCATCTCCCCGGTGGTGATCACCTGCTTGGCCTTCTCGAGGTCCATGCGCGGGAAGCCTCCCACGCCGGCGATCACGCCGCCCCACGCCGAGTTGAGGTTGCCCTCGTACGACGCGATCATGTCCTGCTTGGTGGTCTGCGCCGCCTGGAGATCGGTGAAGGCCGCCTCCACGGTGCGCTGCACCTGCTTGTAGACAGACCCGTCGATGTCGGGGTTCTGCTCCTGGATGAAGAGCATCGCCGCCGACGCGCCGGTCTGGCCGTAGCGGCCCTTGGTGCCGGCGTCGATCGCCTTGATCACGAGATCGCCGTACTGGCCGGCGACCTGCGCGGAGAGCTTGCTCTTCACGTAGGCGCTTCCGCCGATGACGTCGATGTTGCGGTCCTGCGCGCTGATCGCGGCCTCCGAGCGGGCGAACCCGTTGTAGGTGGTCACGCCCGAGATGCCGAGGATCAGGAGGATGGCGGCGACGGTGCCGAGAATGTACTTGCCCATGGAATTCAGTAGCCTCTTTGCTTGCGGTTGTAGGAACGCGGCGATGAATAGTTGTGGTCGTAACTTCCGGAGCCGCCGTCCCGGAAGTCGTTGTTCTCGAGTGCCCAGCCCAGAATCCAGGCAAGGGATCCGCAGATGATCCAGACGAACGCGTGCGCCCAAAGTGGGAGCTCGATTTCGCTGGCAAGGTATTCGTACTCCTCCATGGGCTTGCGGTCGTATCCGCCCTTGCCCGGAGGGAGTTTCACCTGGTTGACGATGGTATCGATGAACGCGTCCGCATCGCCGACGTCCTTCATCTCTTCCACCGCGTCGCGCAGCGACACGTGGAACAGGTCCGTTTCGGTCCAGGCCTGGATGTCAGCCCAGGCCACCTCTGGGAACGCCGGCGCTCCCACGATGACGGTGACGTCGTTCTTCTTCCCGTTCGCCCACTTCGCGTCGAGCGCCGGGAGGAAGGAGCGGTCATCCGTGCCGACCACGTAGACCATCACGTTGACCTGTCGCGTCTTCCCGAGGTACGCCAGCTCGCGGTCGAGCCGTTCGTCCACGGCCTTCATCCAGGCGTCCGGAACCGGCGCGCCCTTCACGATGACGTGGTTGAACTCCACCGGGCCGAAGGGGCCTGGGTGCGTGCATGGATACGGGACGAAGAACTTTTCGAACCCCTTCTCATTCCCGAGGCTGCGGCGGTGCAGCGAGAGCTGCGCGCCCTTCACGTAGTTGACGTAGGCGTGCTCGGCCGCGGTCGGCACGAGCGACTCCGTGTCGCCTTCGTGGTAGTCGGTCTCGAAGGTGCGTCCATCGCCCACCGAGATCTGTCCCGCGTGTCCGGTCCCGGTTTGGCGCTGGTTGCCGAAGCGGGAGACGTACGCATCGTACACGGACGTGTTGGTGTTGAACGTCTCGGTCGATCCGTTGCTCGTCCGGACGCTCCACGCGGGTGGGTGGAATTGGTTGTAGGAGCAGTCGTAGTGTCCCGTCACCTTTCCCTTGGAGTCGTGCGTGTCGCACGTCTTGTGCCCGCGCTCGGTCCACGCCTCCTCATGGATGGCGCTCGTCGCGTGGCCGTTCCAGATCTCCACGTCGTCGATGTTCGCCGACGTGTAGTAGAACAGCGGATAGATGAGCGCGATGGCGATGGTCGTCGCGGCGATCTGCACCGGCGCCTCGAGGATGGTGAACCCCTCGGGGTTCTTGTGCCACCGGTAAATGGCATAGGTGGCGTTCATCGCGAACGCCACATAGATCGCGGCGTTGTGGCCGACGATCACCCACAGCTTCTCGTAGATGCCGGGGTTCGAGCAATAGTACCAGGTCACGCCGCCGAGGATGGCCGTGACGAGGATCCCGATCGCTCCCGACGGGGTCAGTCGTTGCATGGTTGCCTTCTCCGTAATGTTCCGCCCCAAGTGACGGAGGAGAATTGTACGCGAATTTTGCAGATTTGTCAATGCATTATTCCATTCGGCAACCGGCCGTTTTCGTGGGGAAACGCTTGATGTCCTCCCGGTTCGTTGTACAATCCTCCCCGTTCTTTGGAGGCCTCATGCAGGGTTTTGAACGCGCTCTGTTTCTCGTTCGGGCGCTCGAGCAGATGTTTGACGCGGCCGAATGGCTGCATGCTTCCGTCGGCGTCGTGCGGTGCGACTCGGTCCGCTACGTCGAGCGCGTCCGCGCCGTGGTTACCGCTTCCATGCTCGGCGGGGCGTTCGGCAACATGTTGTTCTGGCCGTGCGAGGCGATGAACGTTCTTGTGGCTTTGGACATTCTGTCGAAGCGCGGGAAGCTTCGTGAACGCAACGACTTGTTTGAATTTGTGCACGACATGGCGCATCGGACGTCGAGTTGATGGGCCGCACCGGACACCGTTACGCAAGACGCGGCTCAGGCACGACGAACGCGTGTTCCGGCAACGTCGTCGTAACGGCCGTTCCGACGGGTGCTCCCGTCGTATTGTTATTGACGGACCCGCGCTCGTCCGGTACGGTCGGAAAACCTGGAGGCATCCATGCGAATGATCGCGTTTGTCCTTTTCGCGGCATGCGCCGCTCCCGCGCCGTCGGCCGCTGAGGTCGTGCCGCCAGCGCCGCCGGAGCGGACGCTGACGCTCGCCGTTCCAAATGACTGCCCGCACCTCATGGTCGCCGAGATTTTCTCCGAGGACGGAGCGTCGGACGTGACGGTTGCCTGCTTCGACGCGTATTCTAATCGAACGTATTTGCGAAACGCGAAGGGACCGCCCGTCGGAATCAAAAACGAGCCGGACGTTCCGACTCGTCTCGTCGTCGAGCTCGTTCCCAGGAATGAACTCGACGATCCCTTTGCCGGGCGCTAGCCTGGCGTTTTTTATTCCAGATTCCGTCTCGCCGCCGCGATGGCTGCGTCGGCGTTCGCCGGGTTCATCGTCAGGCTGCCGTGCCCGCCGTTCGGATCGGTGAGAAGGTCCGTGACGACCCCACCCAACTGCTCGATGCGCGACCGCGTGCGGCTCATCCCATCGCATGTTCCACGGGCCATGGGACCGGATTCCGCACCTCCGCAGAAAAGGATGAACGGGTTCCCGCTGAGCGGCTGTTCTCCATAGATTCCCGACAGCATGTCCGCGTACAGTGGATACCCATCTTTCCATTCGCCTGATTCGGAAATGGTCAGCGCGATTCGTGCGTCGCCGCAAAGCGTTTCCAGCGCGGTCACACCGTACGACCGCGCGGATCCCATGCTGAATCCGTGTAAGACGACGTTCGGCGACGTCACGCCCGTCGTGCGAAGCGCCTCGTCTACGAGCGCGGCAATCTTGCGCGTGTCGTAGTACCCGTCGTCCTCAAGCGAGCGGCCGAACCACCATTGGATGCCAAGGTACGCCACGTCGTTCTTTTTGATCGTCGGGTACCAAACCTCAAATCCTTTCGCGGCATATTCCCCGTGTCCGTGCAGGCTGACGATGACCATGTCCGTCGACGGGTCGAACCCATCCGGCGTCCACCACACGCCGTATGTCCGTCCTTCGTCGAGCGAAATGACGCTCGCGCCGTCCGAGGCAATGGCATCGAACGAGCTCGCGCGCTTCTCCTTCGCGAGGGCGAGCACGTCGCCGATCGGGATGTTCGGCGACGACGCGGCGACGCAGTGGGACGGTTTCGTTTCCGTGTCGGTCGTTGTCGTCGGTATTATCGCGACGGGTTCGGTCGTCGTTGACGCGGGCGAGCATCCTGCGCCAACGAGCAGGAGGGCACAGACGGCGAACGTGGAAAGGTGTCTCATACGCATTGAGTATATCTCATGCTCGACGATCGGTCTTCCACAGAATCTTGATTTAAATGAAAAAAGCTCCGGGCGGGAGCTAGACGAACAGGAGGTAGGGGGCGACGACGTCGATGTGGTTGTTGGCCCACAGGAACGCGCCGACCGTGATCGCGCTGACCACGAGCGCGACGGCCGCGTACCCCGTCGCGCTTCCGAGCGGAACCTCGAACGGCTTCTCGACGAGGTACAGGACGAAGAACGTCCCGCCTATCTTCTGCAGTTCGGGGATGCCGAGCACGGATCCGAGGAAGATGGCGCCGATGCCGCCGACGAGCATCGGCAACTGGCGGACGGCGTAGCTCGTGTCCCGGCTGTACCAGCGCGAGGCGATGATGAGCGAACCGAGATACGCGACGAACCCGCCGACGTAGAGCGCGCCGCCGCGGAACGCGGAGAGCAGCGCGACCGAGATGCCGGCTCCCTGGAGCACGACGTACAGCCCGATCACGACGAATGCCGCGAGCGTCGCGCGCGGAACGGAGTCCTTGTCCTTGAAGCCGACGGCGATCAGGCCCGGGACTACGAACGCGGAGAAGCCGAGAGCGCTCATGAGCGCGGCAACGGAGAACGCGCCGATGAGCTGGCTGCCGAACAGCTCAGCGGTGACGCCCCAGGCGAGGGCGAGGACGAGGGACGCTGCGGACGGAGACACCTTCCAGTCCTTGCGGTGACGTCCGACGGTCCATGCGAACCCGCCGCCATACAGCAGCGCGCCGATGAGGCCGAACGTGGGAGCGTTCGCTTCCGTCAAGGTGGTTGCGTACGCCGTCAGTCCGACGCCCGAGAGCACGAGCGCGCCCTCGTAGACGACTGCCGGGATTTCCTTGAACAGCACGACCAGCTCGACGATCATCTTGCCGAACAGGAAGAGGAGCGCGGCGACGCCGGCGATGGAGGCGATCGCGATCATCGTGTTGCCGAACGTAACGAACCCGGCGGCCTTCTGCAGCCAGGTCAGTTCGGCGGCCATGGGGGTCGGGCTCTGGACGGCCGCGAGCTCTTCGAGCGTCACGGGACGGCCGAGGTCCGAGGCGGCTCGGGCGAGGATCCCGTCGATTCCCTTCTTGGCCTGGTCGGGGGTGATGACACCGTCGGTCGCGAGTTCGTTCACGGCCTGGATCTGAGCCTTCGTTACGTACAGATCGACGGTTTCGGCGTGGGCGAACCCCGTGAACATCCACAGGGTTGCGTACAGCACCATCAGTCGTTTCAGCATTGCGAACTCCTGTCCTGAAATGGACCGCGAGACCATATCAAAAATCGCCCGGTTTGTCAATCCTGGCGATCTTCGGCGATCACTCCGCGAACCCGCCCGCCTGGATGTCCCAGAGCTTTTGGTAGGTTCCTTTCTGCTTGAGCAATTGCGCATGCGTTCCCTGCGAGGCGATGGCGCCGTTCTCAATGACGAGGATGCGGTCCATGGCCATGATGGTGGAGAGCCGATGCGCGACGACGATGACCGTCTTGTCGCGCATGAGGCTATGCAGCGCGGATTGGATGAGCGATTCGGACTCGGAGTCGAGCGAGCTCGTCGCCTCGTCGAGCACGAGGATCGGCGCGTTTTTCAGGATAGCACGCGCGATGGCGACGCGCTGCCGTTCGCCGCCCGACAACTTCACGCCGCGTTCCCCGACGTATGTGCCGTATCCTTCGGGCAGCGCTTCGATGAACTCGTGGCAGTGCGCCTGGCGGGCAGCTTGCATGACTTCCTCGTTGCTCGCGTCCGGACGGCCGTACCGTATGTTGTCCATGAGCGTGCGGTGGAATAGCACCGGGTCCTGCGGCACGAGTGACACGGCGTTGCGAAGCGAGTCCTGCGTCACGCCTCCGATGTCCTGGCCGTCGATGCGGATCGATCCGGAGTCGACGTCGTAGAAGCGGAAGAGCAGTTTTGTGATGGTCGTCTTTCCCGCTCCGCTCGGGCCGACGAGCGCAATTTTTTCGCGCGGCTTGATGGAGAGCGAGAAGTTGTCGAGCACGCAGCGCTTCTTATGAAAGCGGAACGTGACGCGCTTAAAGTCGATGGCACCGAGCCGCACGCGGAGAGCCTTTGCCTTTTTCGCGTCGCGCACCTCGTGCGGCTCGCGCATGAGGTCAACCATCTCCTTGCCGTCGGCCATGGAGTCGAAGATGTGGCGGAACGATCGGCCGAGGCCCCACAGTTTGCCGAACACGAGGGTCAGCGACGATTGGATGAGCGCGAGGTCGCCGAGCGTCAGCGTCCCGTTCAGCCAGTACACGACGCCGATCCACATGAGCGCCACGTTGACGAGGATCATGAGCGCGCTTTGCGCGGCGTTGATGGCCTCGTGCTTGTCCCATGAGACGGTCTGCGCGTCGGCGAAGTCGCTCGCGGCCTTCTTGTAACGGTTCGCCTCGCTTCTGAACGCCGGGAACAGCTTGATGGTCACCGCGTTCGTGATGGCGTCCGCGAGCACGCCGCCGGCGACCGAGTCGAGCCGTGCCCGCTCGATGTCCGCCTTTACGGCCCATTTTGAGGCGCGCAGGATGAACAGGATGAAGACGACGGACCAGACGACGAAGATGGCGGCGAGCGGCGGGTAGCGGAGCGCGAGCGCGATGGTTGCGCCGATGAGGACTACCGTCGTGGGGAGCACGGAGAACTCGATTTCGTCCGCGAGCCGTTCGTAGGCGCGGGCCAGTCGGTTGACGCGTCGCACGAGCGATCCGCCGAAGTGATCCGCGAAGAACTGGTAGGAATGTCCCAGGAGGTATTCGAAGCCGGTCTGCTCAAGGTCGCGCATGACCCACGGCTGCAGACGGTTCGTGATGAGGGCGACGGAACGCCAGAAGAACCATCCGACGAACTGCACGACCACGAGCGCGATAAGCGCGGGAATGAACGTCTCGATCGTTGTAGTGGTCGGCGCGTACTGCGCGAGCAGGTCGAAAATCCGTTTGAGGATCCACGGCTGCACGGAATCGGCGCCGGTCGCGATGAGAATGCCGACGACAATTAAAAAAGCCCTCCCTTTGTAGCGCAGAGTGTGTTGCCAGAAAACAGAAAGTACGTCGCGCGATGTTGTTGGTCTCATGCACGCAAATTTTACCATAAAAAATCCGACATCGCATGATGCCGGTCAGTATCGACGGACGAGTTCCCACACCGGGAGCAACGAGTTGGACACGACGACGGCGCGTACCTTCTCCCAGAGCTGCGGCAACTGGCCGTCGCGCCACTTGCCGATCTGTCCTTCCAGCGCGTCGCGCGGAAGCAGAAGGACGTTGAGGCCGAACGGCGGCGCCATCTCGATGTCGCCGATGGAATCGCCGACGCACAGAACGTGCTCGGGCGGCACGTTGCCGCGTTCGAGCAGGCGGTGCGCGATGAGGCGCTTGGTCGCGTTCACGACGACGTGCGGATGGTGCGAACGGACGCGGCCATCCTCGCCGTAGAATAGGCGGTTAGCGACCACCGTGGCCGTCAGTCTGTTCGCGTCGAGGCACGATTCGATCAGATCCTCGACGCCGAACGAGACGATGGTACGGTTCGGGATCGCGTCGAACAGCTCACGCACCCCGTCGCGCAGCTCGATGCGCGCACCGACCGAGCGGAGCTGGTCGCGCGTGATTCCCGCGGCGGCCCAGCGCATCATGGTGCGCGTCCCATAGGCGGCCTGCTCGCTCGAGAGGTCCCGGCAGCTGGGATCGTTCATCCACGCGTCGTTCTTTGGGTACGGCGACTCGCTTCCCCACGTCGGTTTGCCGCCGTAGTAGAAATCGCGGTCGCGGTCCTCGTCGTCCGAGAGCTCACCGAACATATGGGCGATCTGAGCCTGGTGCCACTGGCTGCGGACTTTCGTGAGCGTGAAGTCAAAGTCGAGGATGGCGGTATCCACGATTTTTCCGCGATGGAGCAGCGTGGCCGGCGGGAGACGACTGAACACGATGTCCTCGCCGCCGTATCGGTCGCGTAATGCCAGGATTTCTCCGGGCTCTCGCACTTGGACGATCTGCATGAAGCCTCCGCGCCGATCTTCGTATAAATCGTTCCGCCTGTCAAAACAAAACGACCCGACGAGGTCGGGCCGTTTCGCTTACGCCTTCTTGATGGCGTTGAGCTTCTTCATCATGCGGCTCTTGAGACGCGCGACGGTGTTCTTCTTCATCACGCCCTTGGAAACCGACTTGTCGAGCTTTTTGCCGAGCTCGCGGGCGATGTCCACGGCCTTCGTCGCTTCCTTCGCGACGATCGACTTGCGGTACTTCACGCGGATCGACTTGATCTCGTCCTTCACCGCCTTGTTGCGCACCATGCGCTTGATGGACTGGCGAAGGGCCTTTTTGGCGTTCTGCTTGATTGGCATAGTATTTCGACGTTGAGCGTGTCGAATAAATAGCGTGGGGCAAGTATAGCGGATGGCTCGGAATTGTCAACGTTTGGAAGGTGCCAGGCGCTGCCGTGTTACAATCAACCCATATGTCACCAAGCTTTGTCCGTGCCGCCGACGAACGGGTCAATTGGCCGGCGTCCGTTCCCTTCCTTCTTATGCACCTGGTTCCGTTTCTGGCGTTTTTTACGGGAATCACGCTTGCGAACGTTGTGCTGTGCGTCGTGTTGTACGTCGTACGGATGTTTTTCATCACGGCCGGCTACCATCGGTATTTCGCGCACCGCTCGTACAAGCTCGGCCGAGGAATGCAGTTCGTGATGGCGCTCGGTGGGACGATGTCCGCGCAAAAGGGTGTGCTCTGGTGGGCCGGGCATCATCGCGACCACCATCTCTATTCCGACTCAGAGCGTGACATCCATTCGCCCAAACGCGGGTTTTGGTGGAGTCATGTCGGATGGTTCCTGTGCGACAAGTATAAGGACACGCCGGTCGACCGTATCAAGGACTTCGCATCGTTTCCGGAACTGCGCTGGCTTGATACGTGGAACTTGGTTCCGCCGACCGCGCTCGCGCTCGCCGTCCTTGCGTTCGGTGGCTGGGGCGCGCTCGTCACCGGATTTTTTCTCTCGACGATCCTTCTGTACCACGGCACGTTCACGATCAACTCGCTTTCACACGTGTTTGGCCGTCGTCGGTTCGCAACCTCCGATACGAGCCGCAACAATTGGTTGCTCGCGATGATCACGCTCGGCGAGGGCTGGCATAACAACCATCATCACTACCGTTCGTCGACGAACCAGGGATTCTATTGGTGGGAGTTCGACGCGAGCTATTACGCGCTACGGTTGCTCGGCGTGTTCGGCCTCGTTCGCGAAACGCGTCGGCCTCCGGCCGAGGTGCTCGAAAAGAATCGCGTGCGCGACGGCGCGTTCGACATCGGAATTTTCGAAGCGCGTTTCCTGAAGTTCAAACGCCGCATGGATCGCGCCAAGAAGAAAGGCGACGCATACTACGAGGTCAAACGCCGCGAGCTCGTCGCGTTCCTCGAAGACGCCAAGCGCTCCGCCGCCGGCATGGCCTGGCTCGCCGCGCATGCCTATGATCCGTTGATCTCCTCATTTGTCGGCTCGCGATAGAAAATACCCGGCTCTGAGAGCCGGGTATTTCGTTCAGAGGTGCTTTGCGAGCACGGCGAGAAATGATATTCCGTAAAACAGCGAGGTGCGCTTCGGCTCTCTCAAGCACTCCTTCAGGAACGGCGCGCCGAGTGTGCTGACAAGCGCGAGGAGAAAGAACAAGACGAGAATGCACGCGTTGATAATGGCCATGGGCCAGGCGGCGTCGATGATGGACCCGCCGTGGAACAGCGCGCCCACGACGCAGCTGGAAATCGGGAGTAACAGAAGGTCGACGAGCGGCCGGGCGGGACGCGGCTTCACGATCATCGGGACAAGCAGGACGGCCGGCAGGGCCATCCACCCGTTCACGTGGCCGATGAGGGCGGTCATGGTGACTCCCGCGACGAGCGTCAGCGCGAACATCTCTAGGAACCACGCGACGAGATTGATGCCGATCTCGTCATCCGGAATCTTGTCCCAGGGCGCGGCCCAGCGCATGACCAAGAAGAGTCCCAGGACGGCGAGAAGAAACGCGCCGAACCACGGCATGGGCGTGCCGTCGAGAGCCGCCGAGACTCGGTCGCTGACAGGCGTGCTCAGAAATATCACGTAGAACGGCAGGGCGTACGGCGTGATGGAACGAACGTTCATACGATGTATACTCCAGTGGATATGAAGGACGAACGCCTCGAAACCGAACCGATTTTTTTGACCGTGCGCCTGTTGAATACGGTTGGGACCCAGATTGCGTTTCCCGATGACGCGTGGAAGACGGACTCGTATCTGCAGTCACATCCGGAGGAGGCCCGAATGTATGAGCAGCTCGGCAAGGCGGGCGAATGGCGCTGCCAGCCCGGCGGAAACATCTACGACGCTTCCGTTCCGGAAGAGCTCGACGAGCACGTATTCGACATTCCTCTACTCGCAGCCGAGGCCGGTATCACGCGGCCGTGGCACGTTCTCAGAAACTTGGAGGCGCACGGATGGGTCTCGTCGGACGCGGTCGGCAAGATGACGAAGATCAGTACGCGTGCCGCTATCGAACTTGCTCCGTGAATGCGGATAGGGCGGAGTTCGCGTTCTCTTCGTTCGCGAAGAACGCGATGCGCACCGGGCGTTTGCGGCCGACGAGTCGCGCCTTGAGGTGGTATCTCCACCCAACGACCGATGCACGGTTCCCAAACACGGCGATTGCCGGTTCTTTCTCGACGAAGAACTGCTCTACTGCCGAGCGCGCATGCCGTTTGTGAAATAACGGGATGGCTCCGCGCGTCGTGTGCCATGCGCCATCTTCCATCCAAGAGTTCCGATCGGATTCGATCATCCACGCTCCCGCGACGAGAAACGCTGCCGTCGCAAGGAAGAATGCCGCCGAAAGAACGATCATGAACCATTCTCCGCCGAGCTGGCCGCGTGAAGCGGCGATGAAAAACTGGAATGCCAGAAAGCTTCCCGTACCGAGAAAGAATGGGCCGAACAACCATTTGCTCCAGCCGATCGGGGAGAACGTATACGTTCGCATAGGCAAACCCATGATATCACGGCTCCTGGTACGGTACCGTTGCGCCCGACGGAGTTTCTGCAAGCCACGTTTTGTCGGCTTGCGGTTTTAGGTAGGGGCGCGTGAGCGGGATTTTCCCATGGCCACCCGGAAGATCGAGCATGTAGCGCGGCAACGCAATGCCGGTGAGGTCGCCTTGGAGCTCGCGCATGAGCTCGATTCCCTTCTCGATCGGGACGCGGAAATGGTTTGTGCCGCGCGCGAGATCGAGTTGGTGGAGATAGTATGGGACGACGCGGACGTTCGTGAGTTTCTTGAAAAGGTCGGAGAGCGTCGTCGCGTTGTCGTTCACTCCACGCAGCAACACGCTTTGGTTGCGAACGACAACGCCAGCGTTGACAAGTTTCGCGATCGCCTCGACGTTCGCGTCCGTGATTTCGCGCGGATGGTTGAAGTGCGTGACGACGAAGATGGGATGCGTCGCGTCTTGATAGTGTTTAAATAAAACGATCAGATCGTCGGTGACGCGTGACGGAAGATTCACCGGGACGCGCGAGTGGAATCGAATGCGCGCGATCGTCGGAATCGCGCGAAGCCGTTTGAGCCAATCTTCGATTTGCGAATCGAGCAGCGTCAGCGGATCGCCGCCCGTGAGAATCACCTCGTCGATCTCGGGGTGCGCGATGAGATACGCGACGATGCGGTCCGCATCTTCCGCGGACGGTCCGGGCGTCGCGGCGCCAGTTTTGAAACGTCGAAAACAAAACCGGCAGTAATGCGAGCAGGAAAACGTCGCGTAGATCAATACGCGATCACGGTAGCGGTGCGTCAGAAATGGCACGGGTGACTTCGCTTCGTCGCCGATCGGATCGACGAGTTCCTCTGGCGTGACGGTAAGCTCCCGTTCCTGTGGTACGCTCATGAGAAAAAGCGGATCGTTCGGATTCGCGAAGTCTATCAGCTTTGCGGTGTGGGGCGTGATCGAAAGGCGCATGTATCTAAGAACCTCGCGCAATCGTTCGCGATTCTCAATCGGGACGAAATGCTCAAGCTGATCGATCGTTCGAATGCATTGCTGAAGTTCGGTTTGCCACTGGTCCATAAAGAAAGTTAAAACCGTCCGCGAATGCGGACGGTTTAACATACAGATCCCGTTGGGGCAATCGCTACTCGATCACCGGACGTTCGATATCGATAGGTAGTAAGGTCTTTCCGCTCGCGCCGGCTGTGATCTTGAAGATGTCTTTGTCGATCTTTTTAAACTCCTTGCCGGAATCAACGTACGCGCGGTAGGTCGTCTCGAGATTTTTTCCAACCTTGTTATGGAACTCCTCGTACGACTTGAGGTGTCGAACCAACTGTTCCGCGAACTGTTGAATCTCTTTGACACTTTCTTCGATTTGCAATGCTTTGAGTCCGAGCAAAACGGTCTGGAGGTACGCGTAAAAGGACGTCGGTGAGACAATCATGACGCCCTTTTCGAACGCGTACTCGATCAAATTGCGCGAGTTCACCGCGACCGCGCCCACGGATGCGCCGATGAGGCTATGGTAGACGCCTTCCGCCGGGACGAACATGAACGCGAAGTTCGTTGTGCCGCGGTCGGGCTTGATGTACTTCGACGTTTCATCAATGCGCTTTTTCACGTCCGTTTTAAAGTCCTTTTCAAGCGCTTCACGGCGAACCGAATCCGTTTCCTGCGAAACTTTGTTGTAATTCTCAAGTGAAAACTTTGCGTCAATCGGTATCAACATTTCCTTTACGAAGATGACTGAGTCCGGAATCAGCTTCGCGCCAGTCTCTTCGTCGACGCCGAGATCATACTGCATCTTATATTGTCCCGGTTGCAAAACTTGTCCGAGCAGCGTTTCTAGCCAGTACTCGCCAAGAATGCCGCGCTGTTTTGGGTTCTTCAAAATGTTCTCCAGGCTCTGCAGTTGGTTTGAAAATTGCAGCACCTGTTTGTTTGTCTCGTCGAGCTTGGTCAAACGTTCCGTCACGTCGCGAACAATTCCCGACGTGTGAGCAAATTGTTTTTGGAGAACGTTCGACGACTCGGTTAGCGACTTTGTCAGTTGGTCGGACATGACGTCGAGTCGCTGCTGAACCTCCGTGCGGTTTTTGTGCTGGTTATCTTGCAGTTCGCGGCGTAAATCGTTGATGATGTTCACCAACACCGTCGGATCCTGAGCAATTGCTTGCGAGGAACGACGGTTAAAAGCTAAAAAACCGAAATAGATGACGACCGCGAGCAGGCCAAGGACGAGAAGAAGAAAGATGATCGGTTCGATCGTCATAGCAACCTTTGACGGACTGTTAAACGTGCTCTATAATATCGGCACTGCTGAGCAATTATAGCACGCTCTGACAGGAGGCGGATGAACGGAATCTCATCTACGTTTTACGACACATACGGGGTTTGCCCCTGTAGCTCAACGGATAGAGCAGATCCGTCCTAAGGATAAGATGGGGGTTCGATTCCCTCTGGGGGCACCAATCGAATCCTACAATTCCGACCCGATCATTTCCCCGTTTGTCCGATGAGTGTTCCGCGTGAAACATTCTAAGCGTACTTGGGCCTGTAGCTCAGTTGGTAGAGCGTCGCATTCGCATTGCGAAGGTCTGGGGTTCGAATCCCCACAGGTCCACCAGAAAACACCGTGCAATTCGCACGGTGTTTTCTGTTCTCAGGGCGATCTCTGGACCCGGGCGATCTCTGGACCCGGGCGATCTCTGGACCCGGGCGATCTCTGGACCCGGGC
>DAISXX010000002.1:21715-24663 GCA_036825695.1 Patescibacteria group bacterium
GATCTTAACAAGATGCTGTCGCGATTTGCTATCAATATTCGGTGTTTTGTGGACAAACGATGAATGTAGGAAGAAACATTGAATAGCATGTTCGATACGCGGTCGATTATGGAAGGTCGTGCGCGAGTCTGATTGTCTGAATTCGATCATTAACAATAAGTCAGTGATTGAACAGTCGGATCAAATCATCGATAGAATTTGAGATCAGGAAGAATTTGCACACCAGGGGGATTTGAATCGATGTCGATTATGACAAATTATCAAAAATTTCGGTGTGGACATCCAATACGATGATAGGGCTTTGGTTATCCTGTGCTCAAGATATCCACTGAGACTCATTCATGTGTTTCACGTGAAACAGTAGTGAGATCTGAGTTGTCTACACAGGTGTGGACAGAAAAATATCCTGTGGATAAGTCTGTGTATACTGTGTGAAAAACGGTAAAATTTTTTGAAATTCACAGGGTAACAAAAAACATTTAGTCGAAATATTGGCTAATCTTAGCCATATAATCGGTTGACTAAATTGTGTATTCAGGGTATAATAGGGGTACCGAATGGTCGAAGTATGCGCAAGATATTTGCCGCCATCGTGATTGTGGGATTTTTTGGCAGCGCCTTCCCTGTCGCTGCCTCAATGAGCTCCGCAAGCTACGAGATCCAATGGGACACCGTTGGAAACGGCGGCGATGACGCTTCGTCGTCGGGTTCGTATATCTTGCGCGACACCATTGGAAACGCGGCGGTCGGCGACGGATCCAGCACGAACTACGGACTGCGTGCCGGATACCGCCATGGGGTCTTCGATCAATTGATTGACTTCTCTTATTTCGCGGAGAACGGCTCGGTCTCGGTCGGTGCGAATTCGATCGCGGGGTCTACGATTTCGTGTGACTCGGCAGTCGGGTTGTCGGTCGGTGACATGGTGGCGCTCATCCAGGATCGCGGTGCGTCACAGGTTTCGGCCATTGGGATGATCACGTCCATCGCGGGTTCGGACGTGACGGTCGATGAGCTGAAGGACGGCGGCACGTCTCCGGTCATCGACGGGACGGACGACTCGGTCGTTCTGCTCGACGGGACGGACTCTGGGCTAGACACCCTTAGTTCCAACCGTGTGCGCACGTCCATTCTCGGATGGAACGTCCACGCGGAAACGGATACCGGATATGTCGTGCAGATTATGGCGGACGGAGATTTGCGCGACGGGTCCGCTACCGTCGACGCGGTCTCCGACGGCGAGGTTACGGTCGGATCGGAGGAGTACGGTGCTCGATCATCGGATACGACCCTTGCCGATTCCACGTTCGATTCGGAAGACACGGCGTTCACGACGTCGTTTCAAGACGTTGCGGACTCGTCCGACATTTCATACGCGGATCGTAATTTCCTCACTCTCAAGGCGGCGGTCAGCTCGTCGACGTCGAGCGGGAGCTACGCCCAGTCGCTCACGCTCATCGTGTCCGGCAAATACTGATATGCGACGACTATTCCTTTTCTTCTGGGCGGCAGTCCTGATGTGGATTCCGTGGAACGCGCACGCGTTCGGCGTTTCTCCCGCAACCCTCGATCTCTCGGGTTCGCGCGCTGAGACGGTCGACGGCACGTTCACGGTTGTCAACGCCAGCACCGCCGAACAGACGTACTATCTCAGCACGCTCAAGTTCGGCCCGGGCGAACAGTCCGGCACTCCCGCGTTCATTCCATATGACGTCGATCACTCGGGCCTGCCCGAGTGGATTGCGTTTCCACACGCGGCGGTTTCCGTGGCGGCGCAGTCGAAGGCCGACGTTCCGTTCACGGTCCGGATTCCGTCCGGTATCGAATCGGGAAGTTACTACGCGGCCGTAACCGTCTCCACCACGCCTTCCGAACTCGTTGCGACGAATGGAGCGACGGTCGAGGCAAAGACCGCGGTGCTCGTGTTTCTTACCGTGGAAGGCGAGACCGTCGGAAAGGCCGCGGTGCTCGACTTCGTCACTCCGGACGGTCCAATCATGACGGTGCATGACCTCTCGTACGCCTTCCGCGTGCAAAACCAGGGCAACGTGGTGATCGCGCCGAAGTCGGCGATCGTCGTGAAGGATCTGTTCGGACGCACGGTGTACACAAAGGACGGGAATGCGGACGCCGGACGCGTGTTTCCTGGGACGACGCGGACGTTTTCTGACGAGTTGATTGAAAGACCGTCGAGCTTCATTGCGACGGCACAACGGCAGTGGGATCTCTTCGCTGTCGGCCCGGTGACCGCGACGCTTCTCGTGGAGGGCGTAGATTCACGCCTCACGATTCACTATTGGATGCTTCCGTGGCAGCTGCTCGCGTGTTTCGCGGGAGCGCTGATTCTTCTCAAACTGATTTGGAACGGGCTTAGACGCAAAAAAGCCTAATCGTGTGTGCATTACTTCATTCGCAAATTTTGGAACGTCGTATCCGTCATCGTCGTCCTGACGATGTCGGTTGCGGCTGTTTCAAAGGCAGCCACGGTCACGTCCGCGGATGATGTTCCGTCGACCTTGGAGACGGGCGCTGGCGCGAACCACACATTGGTCTTTACAACGCTTTCCGGCGCGGCCGGAGGCGAAACCATCACGCTCAGGTTTGATTCCGCGTTCGACACGTCGTCGATCACGGAAGACGACGTGGACGTGGAGGACGACAGCGTCAACCTCACGACCGCGGCAGATTGTTCCGGCGCGGAACAAGCGGCGGTCGCCATCCTTGGCGACGTGGCGACGATCGAGATTTGTCTGGGCGACAGCGGGGACATCGCTCCGGGCAGCGAAGTCACGGTCAAGATCGGCACGAATGCCACCTCGTCGGGCACAGGCACGAACCAGATCGTGAACCCAAGCTCCGTCGGAACCTACTACCTCTCCATTGCCGGCACGTTCGGCGACTCCGGATCGATCGCGCTTCCCATGCTTGAGACGGGATCGATCTCGGTG
>DAISXX010000003.1:0-23401 GCA_036825695.1 Patescibacteria group bacterium
CTTCGTTGGTTGTCGACGAAGGGGACGAATGGCACCTTGAGGAAGAACGTCGCCTGTTTTACGTCGCGCTGACCCGTGCCAAGGAACACGTCTACCTCACCTCGGCCGACGATTACGGCGGCGCGCGCAAGCGCAAGTTGTCGCGATTCCTGTCGGAACTCGGATTCGACAAACCGGACGGCAAGGACGCGACCAAGCGCGATCCGTTCGTCGAGCCGGGCGAAACCGCGGCGCCGGCGGAACCGCCGGTCGTGATCCATCTTCCGAAGCAGTTCTCCTTCACGCAGCTCTCCGCGTTCCGCACCTGTCCGCTGCAATACAAGTTCGCGCACATCCTGAAGATCCCGGTGTTCGGCAAGTGGACGTTTTCGTTCGGCAAGACCATGCACAACACGTTGCATCACTTCTTCTTGCTGTGGTTGGAACGTGCCGGCGTGAAGCAGGCAAGCTTGTTTGGAGCGACATCGACAAAGACCGAAGGAATGCCCGTCACGATCGAGGAACTCCTCGCCCTCTACAACGACTCCTGGCAGGACGATTGGTACAAGGATGACGCGCAACGCGAGGAGTATCGAACGCGCGGCCGCGACCAGCTGCGCGCGTTTTACGCGTACCTCGGAGAACATCCGCCGAAGCCAAAGTTCCTTGAGCAGGACTTCACGCTCAAGATCGGCGACGCCGTGATCAAGGGCCGCATCGACCGCGTCGACGAGGCCGATGGAGGGGTCGAGATCATCGACTACAAAACCGGCACGCCGAAGGACGACAAGAAGCTGGAGGCGTCGGACAAGGAGCAGCTCCTGTTGTACCAGATGGCCGCGAAGGACATTCTCGGGCTGAATCCGGTCAAATTGACGTACCACTATCTCGAGGACAATTCCCAAATCTCGTTCATCGGCGACGACGAGGATTTGCTCGACCTGCGCGAGAAAATCCAGGACCGCGTGAACGGGATTCGCACGAGCAAGTTCGGACCGACTCCTGGATTCCACTGCAAATACTGCGATTTCGCGGACATCTGCGAATACCGACAAGCCTAGCGTATGCTCAACATCAAATCATTGCTCGGCGACGCGATGCGTCGGCACCAGATCGTGCCGCAGATCACGACGGCGCGCGTCATCGAGGAGACGAACGCGGTGCTCGCCCGCATGCTTCCTCCGGGCCGCGCGTCGGACGCCACGGCGACGTTCGTCCGTGACGGCTCCGTCATGGTGCGCTGCGCCAACGCCGCGTCCGCGGCGTTCGTGTCCTCACGCCAGCGGGAAATCCTCGACGAAATCAAGCGACGCCTCCCGTCCGCGGCCGTGGATAGAATCACGACGCGGCTTGGAGTATAATGGTCGGGAAGAGGCAAGATCCAAGAATCAAGTTCCAACCATGTCATTTAAAACGTTTCTCCTGTTGATGGCGATTGCGAGCGCGGCGGCGTGGGCCGGTTGGATCGTCGTACTTTCCGCGATCGATCCGTCGCGCTCCGGCGCGGTGGGATTCCTATTTTTTTATCTCACGCTTACGCTCGCGCTCGTCGGCACGCTCACCGTTTCCGGAACCGGCGTGCGAATCTGGGCGCGCCGCGACGAAATCGCCTCGCGGCACGTCGCCACCTCGTTCCGTCAGGCCTTCCTGTTCACCGCGCTCGTGGACGCTTCGCTCATCCTGCTCTCAAACGGCCTGTTTCGTTGGTGGACGGCCATGCTCGTCATCTTGCTCCTCGCCATCGTGGAACTGGTCTTTTTAAGCGCTTCCAGACCGCGTTCGAGCTGACTTGCGGTTGCCTGTCCGGTCGAGTAAAGTAACGGGGCTAAGCCCTGTTTTTGGTCGATATGTTTAACAAGCTTTTTGGGAAGTTTTCAAAGGATCTCGGCATCGACCTGGGGACGTCGAACACCCGGGTGTTCGTGCATGAAAAGGGCATCGTCATCAACGAGCCGTCCGTCGTCGCCATTAACACGCGCACGGACCAGATTCTGGCCGTAGGAACGGACGCGCGCGACATGGTGGGGAAGACCCCGCCGCACATTCTTACGACGCGTCCGTTGAGCAAGGGCGTCATTTCGGACTTCGAGGTCGCGGAAAAAATGCTCAAGTACTTCATTGATCGCGTCCACACCGAATCGTTCACGATCGTGCCCCGGCCGCGCGTCGTGATCGGCGTGCCGCTTGAGACCACGGAAGTGGAACGCAAGGCCATCGAGGACGCGGCCCTTTCCGCCGGCGCGCGCCAGGTATTCCTCGTCGAGACGCCGATGATCTCCGCGATCGGCGCGCGCCTTCCGATTTCCGAGTCGGTCGGCATGATGGTGGTGGACATCGGCGGCGGCACCACCGAAATCGCGGTGCTGTCGCTCGGCGGCGTGGTGACCTGGAAATCCCTGCCGATCGCCGGCGAGGAACTTAACAAGAACATCGTGCAGTACGCCCGTGACGTGTTCAACCTCATGCTCGGCGAGCGCGTGGCCGAACAGGTGAAGATGCGCATCGGCAGCGCGACGGAGCTCGGCGAGACGCTCACCATGGAAATGCGCGGACGCGACATGCTTTCGGGGCTGCCGAAGGAAATCATCGTGAACGACGGGCAGATCCGCGAGGCGATGCACCGCTCCATCATGACCATCGTGCAGAACATCAAGGCCACGCTCGAGGTGACGCCGCCCGAACTGGTGGCGGACATTTACGAACGCGGCATCGTGCTGACGGGCGGCGGCTCGCTTCTGCGCGGGCTCGACCAGCTCATCGCGCGCCAGGCCGAAATTCCGGTACGCGTGGCGGAAGATCCGCTCACGTGCGGCGTGCGCGGAGCCGGCGCGCTGATCGACAACCAACCGCTTCTCAAAGACCTCGCGCTTCCGAGCGCGGGCGACGGCGGAATCATGTAGCCCGAATTCATGGAACGAAAGACGAGACGGCTTCTGCTCGGTTCGCTGGCGATCGGGTCCATCGTCCTGTTTGGCGTGGTGTTCCGCGGCTCGGTCGCGCGCGCGTTCGCGGCCGTCGAGCGGCCGCTGGTCGCGGCAGGGACGTGGATTGGCGGCAAGGCCGTCGGGATTTTTGACGCGGCCGCCGTGTCGCCGGAACGCGTGGCGCGCCTCGAGGCCGAGCGAGATTCCGCGCTGATCGACAAGGCCGAGCTGGACCGGCTGCGCGACGAGAACCAAGAGCTGCGCGACGCGCTTGGATTCGTGGCGCGACAAAGCCTGCGTTCGGTCCTCGCCTCGGTGGTCAGCCGCTCGATCGGCCCGGAGGCGTCGTCCGTCGTCATCGACCGCGGATCCGACGACGGGATCGTCGTGGGCGCGCCGGTCGTCAGCGGGGCGGGGATCATGATCGGGAAGGTGACGTCCGTCACGCGCGGGTCCGCCACGGTCCGCGCCCTCTCCGACCACGCGAGCGCGACGGCCGTGACCCTCTACAACGAGTCGCGCACCATCGGCGTCGCGGAAGGATTGTCCGGCTCGCTGCTTTCGTTGCAATACGTCCCGCAGGACGAGAAGATCTCCGTCAACGACATCGTCGTCACCTCGGGACTTGAGCAGAACGTGCCGAGCGGCCTGCTCGTCGGCATCGTCAACCAGGTGAACTCCGATCCGATCGCGCCGTTCCAAACCGCGGTGCTCGAGCCGCTGTCCGACGTTCGCCGCGTCGCAAGCGTGGCCGTGCTCGTTCCGAACGTCCTATGAGCCGCGCGTTCGCGCTTCTTGCGCTGTTTCTCTGCCTGGCGATTCTACAAACCAGTTTTTTCGCGTCGCTCCCGGGCGTGCTCGCCTACACGCCGTTCGTGCTTGCTTCCGGCATATACCTCGCGCAGCACGTCGGGCAGCGGTTCGGGGCATACGTGGTCGCCGGCATCGGACTGTGGGTCAGCCTGCTTGGAATCTCCACGTTTCCGGCCGAATGGGTCGCCTCGGCCGCGGCCGGCGCGACCGCGTATTTGAGCGCGCGCCACATCTTTTCCAACCGCTCCTGGTACGGTCTGACCGCCTGCGGCGCCCTGACCGTGGCCGCGTGGGGCGGGACGCAGGCCGTCCTGCTCGGACTGACGGAATTCCGCCATCCGGAGGCCGTCTCCTGGCAGGCGTTTTTTGCCGCGCTTTGCGCGACGTTCGTGCTGAACGAGATCCTCCTGACGGTCTTTTTTTCGGCCGCGAAGCCGATTCGCGAATTTTTGGGCGCGGCGTTCCTCGTCTCGCGTGACCGCGAATCGCTATGAGCAACCCGTTCACCATCCAATCCGAACGCTTCGGGACGGTGCGCACCTCGCGCGGGCTCACGGCCATGGACGAGTTTCAAGACGGCGCCGTCTCCGGTGGGCGTCATCCCGAACGGCTCGGGCCCACCATCCGTCCCCGCCGCTTTTGGGTCGGCGCGACCGGGTTCGTCGTTGCCATGGCGCTGCTCCTCCTGCGCGCGGCTCAGCTGCAAATCGTCCAAGGGGCGCATTACGCCGCGCTTGCCGAGTCGAACCGCGTGCGCCGTCAGACCATCGTTGCGCCGCGCGGCATCGTGTATGACCGCTTCGGGCTTCCGCTCATTCAGAACGTACCGTCGTTCGTGTTCACGATGACGTACGCGGATTTGCCGAAGGATGCCGCGGAACGCGAGGCCGTACTCGTGAGCGCGGCGGATCTTTCCGGCGTCCCGCGCACGGACATCGATCTGCTTCTGACCGACGCGAAGAAGGACCCCCTCGACCCGTTCGTCTTGAAAAAGGGAATTCCCTACGAGGCCGCCATGCGCCTTGCCATCGCCGCGCCGAGCTTGCCTGGATTCAAACTCGACACGGCCACGGTCCGCGCCTACGCCACCTCGGCCCCGGCGCTGTCGCACGTGCTCGGATACGTCGGCAACATCACGGCGGAGGAATATGAGGGCCGCCGCGAAGAGGGTTACCGTCGCGTGGATGACATCGGAAAGGACGGCATCGAGCGGTCGGAGGAGACGCTCCTGCGCGGAACGCCCGGCTGGCTCGACGTGGAAGTGAACTCGCGCGGACGCGAACTGTCCGTCGACGGACGTACCGACCCGTCCCCGGGCAAGACGCTGACGCTCACCATCGACCTGGAACTGCAGGCGTTCATCGAGTCACGGCTCGCGGACGTCCTGAAGAAGCTCGGCCTGGCGAAGGCGTCCGTCGTCGCCATCGATCCGCGCGACGGGGCCGTCCGCGCGCTGGTCAGCGAACCGACGTTCGACAGCAACGCGTTTTCCGGGGGGATCGACGCCGACCTGTACGCGCGCCTGATCAACGATCCCGACCAGCCGCTCTATGACCGCGCGGTGTCCGGCGAGTTTCCGCCGGGATCCACGTTCAAGCCGTACGTGGCGTACACCGCGCTCTCCGGCGGACTCGTTGCCCCGAGCACGTCGTTCGTTTCCACCGGCGGGCTGCGCGTGGGCGAGTGGTTCTTTCCGGACTGGAAGGCGGGCGGACATGGCGTCACGGACGTCCGAAAGGCCATTGCCTGGTCGGTCAATACGTACTTCTACGTGATCGGCGGGGGATTCGACACGTTCACCGGTCTTGGCGTGGAACGCATCACGGACGGCGCGCGCCTGTTCGGGTTCGGGTCGAAGACCGGAATCGATCTGCCGAGCGAGGCGGACGGATTTTTGCCGAGCAAGGAATGGAAGCAGGAAGCGAAGGGCGAACGCTGGTACGTCGGCGACACGTACCACCTTGCCATCGGCCAGGGCGACATGCTCGCGACGCCGCTCCAGGTGGCGGTGGCGAACGCGACCATCGCGAACGGCGGGCAACGGTTCACGCCGCGGCTCATCGAGCAGATCGACGGCGTACCCGTCAGCTCGGTTCCGGCCGGCGACGCGCTTGACCCGTCGGCGGTTCAGGTGGTTCGGGAAGGGATGCGCGCGGCGGTCACCTACGGAAGCGCGCGGTTCCTTTCCATCCTCGCCACGCCCGTCGCGGGGAAAACCGGAACCGCGCAGGCTCCCGGCAACGTGGCCACGCACGCCTGGTTCGAAGGATTCGGACCGTATGAGAACCCGACGTTGTCGATCGTCATTCTCGTTGAGAACGGCGGCGAGGGATCCTCGGTGGCCGTGCCGATCGCGCGCGACATCTTCGAATGGTGGTTCGGCCATGGGCGTTCGTGATACGATGAAGGCCTATGAGACGATTCGGCATCCTGGGTTTGGCGATAGTATTCATGTTCGTTTGCGTTCCGGCGCGCGCGCAGGAACTCCAAAACGTGCCCATGCGCGCGGTGATCGAGGAGATCACGAGAACGTATACGGATGAAAACGGGCATCCGCAGGAGGCCTTCGTCGCTCTCGGCGCGGACGGAAATACCTACCGTGTGGACACGCAGGCGTCCCTCGGCTCCGGACTCCACTTCGCGCTGAAGCCGGGCGATGCCGTGTCGCTCCAGCTCCTCCAAAACGAGGACGGCACGCAGACACCCTATTTCAACGACGTCGTGCGTACCAGCCCGCTTCTCCTGATCGGCCTTCTGTTCGCGGTCGCCACGGTCGCCATCGGCCTGACGCGCGGCATGCTCGCGCTCCTTGGACTGATCGTCACGGTCGCCATCCTGTTCGGGTTCGTGATCCCGATGATTCTCGCGGGCCACGACGCCGTACGCGTCACGGCGGGCGCCTGCGTCGCGATTCTCGCCATCAACATGCACCTGACGCACGGGTGGAAGCGCCAGACCGTTACCGCGTTCGCCTCCACGGTCGCGGGGCTCGGGCTGGCATGGCTGTTCGGGTCATGGTCCGTGGAATTCGCGCGGCTCTCGGGCCTCACCTCGGAAGAGGCGTCCGTCCTGTATCTGGAACACCTGAACGCGGGCGTCAGCACGGCCGGCATCCTGCTCGCGGGCATCCTGCTCGGTACCACCGGCGCGCTTGACGACGTGGCCATCTCGCAGGGCGAGGTCGTCGCCGAGCTGCGCGACGCGAACCCGAATCTGACGCGAACGGAACTGTTCGTGCGTGCCATGCGCATCGGTCGGCACCATATCGCGAGCATCGCCAACACGCTCGTCCTCGCGTACGCCGGCGCGTCGCTTCCGATGTTCCTTCTGTTCCGTTCCACGCCGGGACTTTCCTTCGGCGGATTCGTCGGAACGGAAGCCGTGGCGGAAGAGATCGTCCGCACCCTTTCCGGCACGATCGCGCTCGTGCTGTGCGTCCCGATTGCCACCTGGTTTGCCGTATCGTTTGACAACCGCGAAACGCACGGATATGATGGTTCTCACCCAAGCCCTCGTCATCATCACTAGAGACGGGCGCTGATTTTTTCTGCGAATATGCCAACGTATATCTCGGCCGAAGGGCTGAAGAAAATGGAAGAGGAACTGGAGCATCGCCGCATGGTCATCCGCCGGGAAATCGCGGACAAGATCGGCGCGGCCACGGAACTCGGGGACCTCTCCGAAAATTTTGAGTACCATGAGGCGAAGGAGCAGCAGGGAAGCAACGAGGTGCGCATCTCGCAGCTTGAGTCGATGATCAAGGACTGCGTCATCGTCACGTCCCAGACGGGCGGAGGCGACATCACGCTCGGATCGACCTTCGTCGTGGAAGTGGGCGGTTTGAAAAAGACCTTCCAAATCGTCGGCTCGAACGAGGCCAACCCGATCGAAGGGAAGATTTCCAACGAATCGCCCATCGGACAATCCTTCATCGGACACGCGATCGGTGACGAGGTACGCATCGCGGTCCCGTCCGGAACCATGGTTTACAAGATCATTCAGATCACCTAAGATACGGGGGATAGTCCCCGTATTTTTGTTTGTATGATCGAGGAAGAATTGGTCCGTCGCGGCCGTCTGGAGCGTCTGCGCCAGTCGGGAATCGACCCCTATCCGGCCCGTGCGTCCCGCACGCATACCGTGAAGGATTTTTCGTTGAAATTCGACGCGCTCGCGGAATCGAAGGCCGTCGTACGGGTCACCGGACGCATGCGCACCATTCGCAAGCACGGCGGACTCACGTTCGTGCAGCTTGAGGACGCGTCGGGCGTGATGCAGATCGCGTTGCGCCGCGACCACGTCGGCGAGGAGGCGTACGCGTTCTTTCATGATACCGCCGACATGGGCGATTTCGTGGAAGCTTCCGGAACGGCGTTCGTGACCAAGACCGGACAGCAGACGCTCGATGTCGGCGCATACCGCATCATCGTGAAGTCGCTGCTGCCGATGCCCGAAAAATGGCACGGTCTTACCGACACGGAGGTTCGCTACCGTCAGCGATATCTCGATCTTCTCGCCAACGAGCAGGTCCGCGACATCTTCCGAACACGCGCGGCCATCGTCCGTACCATCCGTGCGTTCCTCGACCACAACGCGTTCCTCGAAGTCGACACGCCGGTTCTCCAGATCATTCCGGGCGGTGCGTCCGCGAAGCCGTTCATCACGCACCACAACGCGCTCGATGCGGACATGTACCTGCGCATCGCGCCGGAGTTGTATTTGAAACGCTGCCTCGTCGGCGGGTTCGAACGCGTGTACGAGGTGGCGCGCTGCTTCCGCAACGAGGGCATCGACCACTCGCACAACCCGGAGTTCACGCAGGTCGAGGGCTATATCGCATACATGGATTACGAGGGCCTGATGACCATGCTCGAGGAAATGCTTCGCGAGGTGATCGTCGCGTGCGGGCTCGATCCGGCCGCGGTCCCGTTCAAAGGCGAGTCACTCAACTTCGCCGTGGCCTGGCCGCGTATCAAGTTCCGCGACGCGATCCTGTCGTACGCGGGCATCGACATCGAGAAATTCCCGGACCGCGATTCCATCGCGAAGGAAGCCGTGAAGCTCGGCGTCCCGGTCGCGCCGACGGACAGCCACACCACGATCATCGATAACCTGTACAAGCATCACGTCCGCCCGAAAATCGTGCAGCCGACGTACCTCATCGATTATCCGGTCGAAATCTCTCCGCTCGCCAAGCGCAAGACCGACGACCCGCGCTACGTCGAGATGTTCCAGCTCGTGTACGGCGGCGGCGTGGAGAACATCAAGGCGTTCTCGGAGCTGAACGACCCGCTCGACCAGGAGGAACGCTTCCGCCAGCAAACGGAGGCGCGAGCGAAGGGCGATGAGGAAGCGCAGTTCGGCGACGACGATTACGTGACCGCGCTCAAGCACGGCATGCCGCCGACCGCCGGATTCGGCATCGGCATCGACCGCCTCGCGGCCACGCTCACGGATTCGCACAACCTGAAGGAAGTGATCTTGTTCCCGACGCTCAAGCCGCTATGAGCACGGTGCTGGCGTTCGGCACGTTCGATCGGTTGCACCCCGGACACCGGGCCTTCTTGGCGCGCGCGGCCGCGCTTGGCGATCGGCTCGTGGTAGCCGTGGCCCGCGACGCGCACGTTCGGCTACTAAAAAACAAGGAGCCGCGCGAGAACGAGGAAACGCGCCGAGCCGCCGTCGCGAACGTCGGCGGCGTATCGGATGCGATTCTGTCCGACGAACAGCTCGGCACCTATGGCGTGCTCGACGGGGTATGCCCCGACGTGATCGCGCTCGGATACGACCAATTCGGCCTCGAGGCCGACCTCAAGCGCCACTTCGCCGAACGCGCCATCGACGTTCCGCTCGTCCGCATCGCGCACAAGGAGGCGCACGTCGCGCTCGGCGTCATGGAGCGCGACGGCAAATTTCTCATCGCACAACGAAAGGACCCGAACCCGATGTGGGATCGCAAGTGGGAATTTCCCGGAGGAAAGGTGGATGCGGGCGAAACTCCGGAACAAGCCGTCATCCGAGAGCTGATCGAGGAGACGGGACTCGTCCCCACGAGCGCGACCCTGCTTGGCACGCACACGCACGATTGGACGCTCGCCGACCATACGTTGCGCGTGAACCTGCACCTGTTTCGCTGTCCGGTCGGGGCAGGGGACGTCGTGCAGGAGGAGAAATCGGCATACGGGCACGCGTGGGTGAGCCCGGAGGAAGCGATCACCTACGACTTGCTTGAAGCGAACGCGAATCTGATCAAGAAGTTTCTGTTGCAATCCTGTGAATCACAAGACTTGGGTTGAAATTGACGAACGCGCGCTGACGCAGAACATTACCGCGCTACGCGGACTGCTGAACCCGGGCGCCCGGTTCTGCCTGTGCGTAAAATCGAACGCCTACGGCCACGGCCTGATGGAAGTCGCGCGGATCGCCGGGCGCGCCGGCGTCGACGCGTTCGCGGTCGATAACGTCGACGAGGCGCTGATGCTTCGCGCGGAATTCCCATCCGCGTTGTTGATCGTGCTCGGATACACGATGAAGGATCGCTATGAGGATGCGCTCATGGCCGACCTTCATCTGACGATGTATGACCGCGAGTGCGTTTTCCAGATGGAAACGGTCGCCGCCCAGCGTGCACGTACCGCGTTCATCCACCTGAAGATCGAGACGGGAACGGCACGGCAAGGGGTTCTTCCGGCCGACGTGTACGACATTCTCGACGACATCGGCCGGTGCGGCCACGTGGCGCTCGCCGGAGTTTCCACGCACTTCGCCAACATCGAGGACACCACCGACCCGCGGTTCGCGACGGAGCAGTTCACGCTCTTCCAGGAATGCGTGAATTCCATCCGCACGGCCGGGTTCCAACCCGAGTGGATCCACTGCGCGTGCTCCGCGGCCGTGATCCTGTATCCGGATACGCACGGCACGCTCGTGCGCGCCGGCCTTTCGTCCTACGGCCTTTGGCCGTCGCCGTCGGTGGAACAGTCGGTGCGGCGCCACAACATCCCGCTTGAGCTTCAGCCCGTGCTCACGTGGAAAACGCGCATCGCGCAGGTGAAATCCTTGCCCGTGGGAACGCCCGTCGGCTACGGCCTCACGGAGACGCTGAAGCGGAACAGCCGGATCGCCGTGTTGCCCGTCGGTTACTGGGACGGCTATGACCGAGGACTGTCGTCCTCGGGCGAGGTGCTGATCAGCGGCATCCGTTGCAAGGTGATCGGACGCGTCTGCATGAACATGTGCATGGTGGACGTCTCGGCCGTCCCGCAGGCAGAGCCGGAGGCAGAGGTGGTTCTGCTCGGCCAGTCGGGCCGGTTCGCCGTGACCGCGGAGGAACTCGCGGAAAAGGTGGGATCCATCAATTACGAAATCGTGACCCGCATTAACCCGCTGATCCCACGAATTGTGGTATAATTGGCCCGATTATGCGGTCCCGTAATCATTTTCGTCTGCGGGAAAAGAAGCGCTACGACGCGCGGCGTTTTCATAATCCGTATTTCCAGAGCAAACCGAAGCGCAACTGGAAGCGGATCGTCCTTGGCACCGGCATCGGGCTCGCGACCGCCTGTCTCGTCGCGTTCGTGTTCGGTTCGCCCTACTTCGCCGTCGCTTCCGTGACGGTCACGGGGACCGAGACGATTTCGTCCGACGAGATCGTGGGGAAGGCCTGGGCCGAACTTAACCGAAGGCGCCTGCTGTTCTTCCACGCGACGAATCGGTTCTTATATGACGACGAATCTCTCCGCGCCGCGCTCTCCGGAGCCTATGCGTTCGACGCGCTGGACGTCGTGAGAACGTGCTCGTGGACGCACGGCGGATGCTCCGTGGCGATCCAGGTGAAGGAAAAAACGTCGCAGCTCCTGTGGGTTTCGGGCGAACACGTGCTTCTTGCCGATCTGAAGGGCGTGGCGATCCGCGAACTGTCGCCCGACGAGCTCGCGCAATGGACCGCGCCCGATCCGACCCCGCCGTCGCCAAATCCCGACGGAACGATCCCGCCCACGCCCCCGCCGAGCCAGCTCAAGCGGCTTCCGGTATTCGAGGACGTGAACGCCGCGCCCGTCACCATCGGATCGAACGTGCTGACCGAGGAGGAAGTCACGAACCTGTTTCATTTCGAAACGGAGTTGGTCGCGATGGGCCTGACGTTCACGCGAACCAAGATCGACCGTCTCGCCGGCAAATGGATGGCGATCCACACCACGGTCGGCTATGACATTTTCATTGACGCGGTCGGCGACATGGACATGCAGCTTGCCAACCTGAAAACGGTCCTCCACGACAAGATTCCAGATCCGACGGCCATCCAGTACATTGACCTGCGTTTCGGCGATCACGTCTATTACAAATAACGAGAACGACCAAGGCGCCGTATCTGTCACTTCGCGCCGCGAGGACGGTCTGAGCGAAGTCCCGACGTACGTCGGGACGAGCGAGTACCACAGCAAGCGAAGTGACAGATACGGCGCACGGTCGACCGAGTATGGACCTCCTGTTCTACGATGACGCGAACATGCGAACGACAGCCGCGGAACGCAAGGCGTTCGAACCCGCGCTCAAGAAGGCCCACAAGCGTCTCGACGATCTCCGCGCGTCGAACGCGCAAGGCTTTTTCGATCTTCCGTTCGATACGAAGGGACTGAAGACCGCGCGTGCGTCCGCGAAGCGTCTGCAGGCCAAATTTGACCGTCTGATCGTCATTGGGATCGGTGGGTCGGATCTTGGCGCCCGGATGCTGCACGCGGCGCTCGGAGGCAACAAGATGCGGCTGACGTTCGTGAGCAATCCGGATCCGGAAACGGTCTCGGCACTGCTCGACGAGGTGAACTGGAAGAAGACCGCGATCTGCGTCGTGTCGAAATCGGGAACGACGCTTGAGACGATGTCCGTGTTCTTCGTGCTTCGCGACGCGCTGATTGCCGCGGTCGGAGCGAAGTCGCACGCGGCGCACGTCGTCGCGATCACCGAGGCTTCCGACGCGAGCGTGCTGTATCAGGTAGCCACTGGGGCAGGGTATGAGGTTCTGGAGCATCCCACAAACGTCGGGGGACGGTTCTCGGTGCTATCGGTGGTCGGATTGTTTCCAGCGGCCTGCGCCGGAGCGGACGTGGCAAAACTCCTCCGTGGCGCGAAGACCTATGAACTCGACCGACGCTCGGCCGGGATCAAATCCAGCGCTGCACGTTTTACGACACATCAGCTCAATTCCTACCTGAATCACGGACGGGGAATCCACGTGGTGATGCCGTATGCCGACGCGCTACACCCGTTCGGCCTCTGGTACCGGCAGCTCTGGGCCGAGTCACTTGGAAAAGTTCGCGGCGATCAGCACGTGGGTCCGACTCCGATCGCCGCGTTCGGCGCGATCGATCAGCACTCGCAAATTCAACTCTACGTCGAAGGTCCGGACGATAAGACGGTCACGTTCATTCAGCTCGACCGATTTAAACGCGATATACGCGTCTCAGGCAAATTGGGTGGTATCCCAGTAGCCCTCAGATTCGCACAGGGCAAGACGTTTGGCGAGATCCTTGCCGCTGAGCGCGTTGGGACGTCCCGAGCGCTGTCCGCGTCCGGACATCCGAACGGAACGATCCATCTGCCGACCATCAACGCGGAGTCGCTCGGAGCGTTGATTCAGATGTTCCTGACGGCCACGGCGTACGCCGGCGAGCTCCTTGAAATTAACACGTACGACCAACCGGGTGTAGAGCATGGAAAGCGCGAAGCCAAGCAAATCCTTAGCAAATAACCATGTTTTTACCCTCATGTGTCGTCTAAGTTTCATTAGACGACACTAAAAATGAGGAAACGAAAAAGCGGGTCGAGCAGAGATTCTGCCCTGGCCCGCTTCTTTTTACACGCCGATCCAGCTGATCGAGAAGTTGGCGAAGTAATACATGGCAAGCAAGGTTCCGCCGACCAGGAAAATGCCGAGACCGAGCATCAGGAGTCCCTTGATGGAATCATCGTCGGAAGCCGCTCCGGCCATCATGAAAAAACTGATGACCGTGAACACCGTCACCGGTGTCACGAACATGGCCCATGCCACCACTTTGACCGCGAGATCCAAATTCATATTGGTGATGTGTTTAGGAGAGAGGTTTTAGAATTTCCGGCGCCATCCCCTGCCCCCTAAAGCCCGATCTGTAAACCCCTCTCTACGGCAACGTCAGATAGCCGTTCAGCGGATCCGTCGGAACGCCGTTCAGACGCACTTCGAAGTGCAAATGCGCACCCGTCGAGAGCCCGGCGCCCGGCATGCCCGGAACGCCCCCAGAGTAGCCCAGGACGTCCCCGCGGTCAACGAACTGGTCCGCGACCACGTTAAACCGCTGCAAGTGCGCGTAGAGCGTCGCGACGCCGTCCGAATGGATCACCATGACGTAGTTCCCGTACTGCGGCCCGGTCTTCGTCCACGCCACATACCCCGGAGCCGCGGACTTGACCGGCGTTCCGGCCGGCGTCGGAAGGTCGATGCCCGGATGCTCGAAAAGGTGGCGGTACGGATAGGTTGGGTCGTGGAACAGCGTGGAGAGCCCCTTGAGCGGCGGCACCGGCCACGAGAGCACCTTGCTTCCTTGGCCCGCGCCATCGATCCCTCGCAGCTTCTGCTCAACCGCATCCTGCAGCGAGGCGATCTCATTGTTTACGCTCTGCTGTTCCGCGCGCAAGCTTGACAGAAAGATCTGAAACTGCGCCTCGGAACGTTCCGTCTGGGCGAGCAACGTTTCCTTCGAGGCCTTTTCGTCCTCAAGCAGATCCTTCTGTTTCTCCTGCGCAAGTTGGAGGTCGGCAAGGTTCGTGCGTTTTCCAACCTGCGCCGCCCGATCCGATTCGACGGCCGCGCGTTCCGCTTCGGCGCGCCCCAGCGCGTCCTGCAGGTCTGCCGTGACGCTCGCGAGCTGCTGGAGACGGTCAAACAACGCCCCGAACGAATCGGATCCGAACAGAAGCTGCAACGAAAGGTCGTTGTCGTACACGTCCATCGTCCGCAGAATTTCCCCGATCGATTCTCGGTCGCGGACCAGCTGCGCCGAGATCGCGTTCATGCGCGTCTCCAAGATCGTGATTTCGTCGTTTACCGCCTCGATTTCGGCGTCGGTGGCCTGAATGTCGAGTTCCGACTTTGCCACGCGATTATCGAGCAGCTCGGATTCTACCGCGAGCGTCTGCGTCTGCGCCTCCATGGCCGCAATTTTTTTGCGGTAGGATTCGACGGTTGCGTTCAGTTTGGACGCGTCCGATCGGCGCTGGCTGATTTCGTCATTGAGCGCGTTGATGCTGGATGCCGCCGCCGGGTCGTCGACCGTCACGTCCGCCGAAGCGTGATCGTCCGCCCGCACGACGCCGAACCAGGCCCCGACGCAAGCCAGGACGACGAATGCCAACGTCAGTTTAGAGAACGGTGATCGCATGGGTGATGCGTTTGAGTGACTCTTCCCTGCCAAGCGCGAAACAAAGTTCGAACGGGCTCGGCGATGCGGCGCGGCCGGACAAGGCGACGCGCGTCGGCCACAGGACGTTTCCGTTCTGCAGTCCATTGGCTCCAATATACTCCTTTACGGCCGATTCGACTACGGCGACGTTGGACCAGGCACCCGCATCAAGGCCTTCCAGAAGCGTCTTGATCCCGGTGAGTTGCGCCTTTCCATCCGCGGCATCCGCCTTCTTCCAAACGAGTGCGGTCGGTTCGTACGCGGGCAGCGTTAGGTAGCCGTCCACGAGTTCGACGATGTCCGTCAGCTTCACCATGCGGGTTTTTTCGATGGCACAAATCCGACCGAGAAGATCCGATGGAACCGACTTCCCTGCCGCGGTCAAAAATGGCGCGACGAGTGCCACCAGTTCGGCATCCGTCTTTTTCATGATGTACTGCGCGTTCATCCAGTCGAGCTTGGCCACATCAAATACCGCGCCGGACTTGTTGATCTTCGAAAGGTCGAACAGTTCGATCAGTTCCGCAACTGAATACAATTCTTGATCAGACTTCGGATTGAATCCGAGCAAGGCGACGAAATTGACCAACGCGTCGGGAAGATATCCCTTGTTGAGATAATCCTCGACCGCGACGTCGCCCTGGCGCTTGGAGAGTTTGGACTTGTCCGGGTTCAGCAGAAGCGGAAGGTGCGCGAACTTCGGCGCATCCCAACCGAACAGGCGGTACAAGATCACGTGCTTCGGCGTAGACGAAATCCATTCGTCCCCACGGATCACATGCGAGACGTTCATCAGATGGTCGTCCACCACCACGGCCATGTGGTACGTCGGAAATCCGTCCGACTTGATGAGGACCTGGTCGTCAACCTCCGCGTTGCTGATGGTGATCGGTCCGCGAACGACGTCCTCAAACGTCGTCTCGCCGTCCGGAACGCGAAGACGAATCACGTGCGATTCACCTGACGACACGCGTTGTTCAACCTCCGCCGCCGGAAGGCTCGCACAATGACGATCGTATTTCGTCGGCAGTTTGGCAATTTCCTGCTGCTTGCGCAATCCGTCGAGGCGCTCCGAGGAACAGAAGCAGCGGTATGCCGCGCCCGCGTCGACGAGCTCTTTGGCGTGCTGGGCGTAAATCGGCAGGCGTTCCGACTGAATGTACGGACCGACGTCGCCCGACTGGACGACCTGTCCGTCAACGAGCTTCGGACCTTCGTCCGGCAACAACCCGACGCGTTCGAACGTGCGCAAAAGCGACTCCACCGCGCCCGGAACGAATCGCTCGCGGTCTGTATCCTCGATGCGAAGCAAATACGTGCCCGACTGCTGGCGGGCGAGCAAGTAGTTGTACAGCGCGGTGCGCAGCCCGCCGACGTGGAGAAATCCGGTCGGAGACGGGGCAAAACGTGTTCGGACGTTCATAATCCTTGTATTTGACGAATGATTTCAGGAATGGTGGCGCGGGTGGCGCGCAAGAATCGACGGTGCCTTAGTGTATCGAAGATCACGACCGCTGGGAAGACTGGAAACGCGGAAAAAATGCGTCGCCACCGGCTCGGCTCGATCGCGAGACGCCACAGCCACTCGAGACCGACCCTTCGCGCGATTCTCGGCGCGCGACGCTTGGTTCCGGCGATCATATCGAACGCGCCGCCGACGCCGATGAGGATGCGAAGGTCGGGAAGGTTCGCGGGGGCGCATGTTCGCAGAATCTCCATGACGCGTTCCTGCTTCCCCTGCCCCAGGCCGACCGCGACGACGGCGGCTCGGTCGAGTTCGTCCATCCGCCGTTCCGTCGCGAACGTTTCCGGTTCCACGCGGCCGGGATCAATCCCGCGTACGGCAAGACCCGGAATTTCGGCGGCAAGCGATCGCGCCGCCGCTTCCGCGACGCCCGATTCTCCGCCAAGCAAGATGAGCTCCTTTCCCGATCGAGTGCAAAGAATCGCGATCTCCTCAAGGGTGTCGACGCCCGTGTGGCGACGCATGAGCCGTCCGTCCGTCAGCGCGGCGACCGCGAATCGCAATCCCACACCGTCCGGAAGCGATAGGTCGGCCCGATTCAACGCGTCGCGAAATCCCGCGTCGCGCCGCGCCGCCAGCAAAAACTCCGGATTCGGCGTCACAATCACCTTCGCCGGCGCGGCCGAATTCAACCAACCGTCGAGCAGATTCGAGAGCTCCGCGTCCGACAGATCGTCGATTGCAACGTCGAGAACGGAATGTCGATTCATAACAACCGTATCCTAGCAAAAAAGTTGACTTTTTCAAATTAGCACTCTATACTTTCGAGTGCTAATATCCACAGGACGTATGCTTCCGAACAACTTTACCCTCAAATCCCAAGAGGCGCTCCAGCACGCCAATAATCTCGCGGTCGAAGGCGGCCAACCGGCGCTCGAACCGGTGCATCTGCTCGCTTCCCTGCTCTCGCAAGATGACGGCGTGGTTCCGGCCGTCGTGAACAAGGTCGTCGGCAACCCGGGCGACTTGCGCGCCGAAGTCGATAAGATCATCGACTCGCTGCCGAAGCAAAAATCGCGCGGCGGCGGCATCGGCCAGATTTTTCTCGCGCCGGAAATGGCGAACGTGCTCGCCGAGGCGTCGAAGATCGCGAAGCAATTCAAGGACGACTACATCTCCACCGAGCACCTCCTGCTCGGCCTTCTGACGAACAAGAACATCGCGCGCTTCCTCGCACAGTTCAAATTCGATACGGACGCCGTCATGCGCGCCCTCAAGGACATTCGCGGCACGCAGCGCGTCGACAGCCAGGAGCCGGAAGCGAAGTACCAAGCGCTCAGAAAATACAGCCGCAACCTTACCGACGCGGCGCGCGGAGGCGAGCTCGACCCGATCATCGGCCGCGACGCCGAAATCCGCCGCGTCATGCAGGTCCTTTCGCGCCGCACCAAGAACAATCCGGTACTCATCGGCGAGGCGGGCGTCGGAAAGACCGCGATCGTGGAGGGCCTTGCCCAGCGCATCGTCGCGGGTGACGTGCCGGAAACGCTCAAGGACAAAGACATCGTGGCGCTAGATATCGGTTCCATGGTCGCGGGTACGAAGTACCGCGGCGAATTCGAGGATCGCCTGAAGGCCGTCCTTCGCGAAATCGAGGAGTCCGGCGGCAAGATCATCCTGTTCATCGACGAACTGCACACGCTCGTCGGCGCCGGAACCACGGAAGGCGGATCGCTCGACGCCGCAAACATGTTGAAGCCGGCTCTCGCGCGCGGAAAACTTCGTGCCGTCGGCGCGACGACGCTGAAGGAATACCAAAAATATATCGAGAAGGATCCGGCGCTCGAACGCCGCTTCCAACCGGTCGTCGTCGAAGAACCGACGGTCGACGATACGATCGCGATTTTGCGTGGCATCAAGGAAAAATACGAGCTGCACCATGGCGTGCGCATTTCCGACCCGTCCATCGTCGCGGCCGCCGAACTGTCGACCCGCTACATCACCGACCGCCACCTTCCGGACAAGGCCGTTGACCTCATCGACGAGGCGGCCTCGGCGCTCCGCATGCAGATTGACTCCATGCCGGAAGAACTCGATCTTCTCAAGCGCGATTTGACGCGCCACGAGATTGAACGCAAGGCCCTTGAGAAGGAAGACGACAAGGATTCCAAGAACCGCCTAAAGGAAATCGAACGGCAAATCGCGGACCTGCGCGAGAAGACCGACGCGCTCGAGGGCAAATGGAAGAACGAAAAGGATAAGATCGCGGCGCTGCGGGACATCAAGAGCGTCATCGAGAAGCTGCGTGCCGAGGCCGAGATGGCCGAGCGTCGCGGCGATCTCGAAACCGTCGCGAAGATCCGCTACAGCAGCCTTCCGGCCGAGGAGAAAAAAATGAAGACCGCCGAAACGGCGCTCACGAAGCTCCAGCAGGACCGCGGTCTCCTGAAGCAGGTCGTCACGGAGGAAGACGTCGCCGCGGTCGTCAGCCGATGGACGTCGATCCCCGTGTCGAAGATGCTCGAAAGCGAGCTGAAGAAGCTCGCCCGCATGGAAAATGAGCTCGACAACCGCGTGGTCGGCCAAACCGAGGCGATCACGGCCGTGTCGAACGCGCTGCGCCGATCGCGCGCCGGCATCTCGGAAACGAACCGTCCGATCGGGTCGTTCATCTTTCTTGGTCCGACGGGCGTGGGCAAAACCGAGCTCGCGCGCGCGCTCGCCGAATTCATGTTCAACGACGAGTCCGCGCTCGTGCGCCTCGACATGTCGGAATACATGGAGCGCCATGCCGTCTCGAAGATCGTCGGTTCCCCGCCGGGGTACGTGGGCTACGAGGAAGGCGGGCAGCTCACCGAGATCGTCCGCCGCCGCCCGTACTGCGTGCTGCTGTTCGACGAGATCGAGAAGGCACATCCGGACACGTTCAACCTGCTGCTCCAAATCCTTGACGACGGACACCTCACCGACGCCAAGGGCCGCAAGGTGAACTTTAAGAACGCGATCATCATCATGACGTCGAACATCGGCTCGGACGTCATCCTCGACGCGGGCAAATCGCGCGCGACCATCGGGTTCGCGGGCGAGGACGGCAACGCCTCGGAAGAAACCGAGATCCGCGAACGCGTGATGGGCATGCTGAAGGACCATTTCCGCCCGGAGTTCCTGAACCGCGTGGACGAGATCATCATGTTCCAGGCGCTCACCGAGGACCAGATCGCCGAGATCGTCACCATCCAGCTCGACCGCGTGTTCGCGCGCCTCCAGTCCGAGCGCGGCATCGCGCTGACGGTCACGCCGGCAGCGAAGAAGCTGCTCGCCCGCAAAGGCTACGATCCGGCCTACGGCGCGCGTCCGCTCAAGCGCGTCATTCAGCACCTGATTCTCGACCCGTTGGCGCTCAAGATCGTCTCCGGGGAAACGAAAGAAGGCCAGACGCTGAACATCGGGGCGAAGGGAGACGACATTACCATCTCGTGATAGAATATGGTCGCTATGAAGCGACCATATTTTGTTGTTGAAACGCTGTTCGTCCTGCTCTCGCTGCTCGTTCCGGTTCTGCCGGCGCGCGCGTTCGATTTCAATCCGAACTTCGTCATTTCCGACGCCGAGATGGTGGATACCGAAAGCATGTCCGAAGCGGAGATCGCGGCTTTCTTGAACGCGTACGGCACGCTCGACGGCCGCACGTTCGAGGACGTCGACGGAACGACCAGGCGCCCGTCCACCATCGTCTCTTCGGCCGCGCGGCGCAACGGCATCAGCCCGCGCGTCATTCTCGTCATGCTCCAAAAGGAGCAGAGCCTCGTGACGGACACGACCCCGACCGACGACCAGCTCGACTGGGCGCTCGGCTACGGCATCTGCGACAATTGCAATCATAATTCCGCCGCCGCGCAACGCTTCCGCGGTTTCGCGAAACAAATCAACTCCGCCACGCTCCAGCTCAGCCAGGGCTATCTCGCCGATCTCGCGAGCGCGGGCGAGACCGTGATGGGATTCGGCCCGGGAATCACGGCCACGATCGACGACGTGGACGTCACGCCGAGCAACAACGCCACCGCCGCGCTCTACACCTACACCCCGCACACGCACGGCAATCTCATGTTTGCCACGCTCTGGCAGGCCTGGTTCACGCACGAATATCCCGACGGCTCGCTGCTGCAAAACACGGACGACGGTGCCGTGTGGCTCATCCAATACGGCCGCCGCAGGCCGATCACGACGCGCGCCGCGTTGCTCACGCGCTTCAACGAAACGCAGATCATCCCGGTCAGCGCGACCTCGCTCAACGTATTCCCGACCGGCAAGGCCATTTCGTTGCCGAACTATTCCCTGCTCCGCTCCCCGCGCGGCACGGTGTATCTGCTGGTCGACGACACGCTGCGCGGCATCGCGTCGCAAGAGGCGTTCCGTGCCATCGGATTCGTGAGCGACGAAATCATGGACGTTTCCTTCGAGGATCTCGCCGCGTATGAGGAAGGCGACCCGATTACGACGGACACGGTCTACCCGCAAGGCGCGCTCCTGCAGGACACGACGACCGGCGGCGTGTACTTCGTGCAGGACGGAACCAAGCGTCCGATCATGTCGCGTGAAATTCTGACGGCCCGTTTCTCGACGATGCAGGTGCGGCCGGCGGAAGACGGCGAACTCGACGCGTACCCGACGGGAAACCCGGTGACGTTCCCGGACGGCACGCTCATCGCGGTTTCGGGCGACCCGGCGGTGTTCGTGGTGTCGGAAGGCAAACGACGGCCCATCCTCGACGAAAGCACGTTCCTGACGTTCGGATGGAAATGGGAGCAGGTGGTTTACACGAACCAGAAATCCCTCGACGTCGAGCCGATCGGCGACCCAATCTCGTCATTGAGCCAACCGGAAACAACCGGCGACGAAACGCAAACCCTATGATCGTCTTCGCCGGATTCACGCCGCATACGCCCCTCCTCGTTCCGAACGTCGGCAAGGACGCGCGTGCCAAGTTGTCCGCGAGCGTTGAGGCGATGGCCCGGCTTGGCGACGAGCTGTACGCGTCGTTGCCGGATACGATCGTGGTGGTTTCCGCCCATGCCATCCAACACGAGGCCGCATTTTCCGCGAACCTGCACGATCCCTATCGCGTGGACCTGAGCGAATTCGGAGATCTCGCCACGTCGCGCTCGTTCGCCCCCAACCCCGGGCTCATCGACGCCGTCCAACGCGCCGTCCGGCACGCGCAAATCCCGTTCACGCTCGACTCGAGCCCGTCGCTCGACCACGGCGCCGCCGTGCCGCTGCTCACGCTTTTGCCGGAAACCTTCCATCCGCGCGTCGTGCCGATTTCCTACGGCGGCCTCGACGCGAAGGCACAGTTCGACTTCGGACGCGCGTTGAAAACCGTCCTCGTCGACCGCCCCGAACGCATCGCGGTCATCGCCTCGGGCGATCTCGCGCACTGCCTCACCTCCGACGCGCCCGCCGGATTCAAACCTGAGGGCGCGATCTTCGACGCGAGCATGCGCGAAGCCGTCGAGCAGGCATCCGCGTCCCGGCTGCTCGCGCTCGACCAGGACGTCGTCGCCGCGTCCGCCGAATGCGGCTACCGTCCGCTGCTCGTCGAGCTCGGAATCCTCGACGGCATGCGCCTGCGCCCGGAAGTCCTGTCGTACGAGGCCCCGTTCGGCGTCGGCTATCTCGTCGCGCAATTCCATTTTGCCTAAACGCGCCTCTCACGGATTATGATTGCCGAGGTGTACCCGATCAAACGGATGCCGAGGAGGTTCGGCGTTTTTGATTATGAGATTCCCGCGGGCATGGAACTGGTCCGCGGGCAATTCGTCTACATCCCGTTTCGGACAGGCGAGATGATGGGCGTCGTGGCGCGCGTGAAGGAAGGCGGCGGGCGCGGCATCGAGCTCAAGCAGGTACGCGCCATCGTCCCGAACCTGTCGCTTGCCGACGCGGAGCTCGGCCTGCTCGAGGCGCTCGCGTTCGATCTTGCCCAGTCCGTCCCCGCGCTGCTCCACACCGCCCTGCCGCGTCCCGTCCGCGAATCCGCGCTTCGGACGCGCACCACCTCGGGCCTCTCGCTCACCATCCCGGCCCGCGAGGCGCCGTCCGTCACGCTGCTCACGTCGCATCTCGGCCAGCGTCACGAGGCGTTCGTGTCCGTTCCGGACCTCAAACGCTCCGCCGCGATCGTCGCGACGTATGCCCGCGAACACGCCGACGAGCCCGTCATGGTCCTCCTTCCGAACGTGCGGGACGTGCGCCTCATCGCCGGACGCCTGACGAAGTTCGATCCGCTCGTCGTCACCGGCGAGGAATCCGACGGCGATCGGTTTCGCGCGTGGTCCTCTTGGCGCAAGCGAGGAGGAATGCTCGTCGGAACGCGCACCGCCGCGCTTTGGACGAACCCGAAGACCGGCGCCGTGTTCGTGCTCCGCGCGAACCACCCGAACCACAAGCAGCAGGACCGCAACCCGCGGCTGAACGCCCGCGACGCGGCGCGTCTCATCGCGGAACAATTCCACGCGCGCCTGATCCGCATGGACGTCGCCCCCTCTACCGACGACGTGCGCACGTGTGCCGCCGGAAGCCTGCTCGGCGCCGATTGGAAGCCGCAAACGACCGTGCTCGACATGACGACGGAGCGCATCGGCTCGCCGCATTCGTTTCTCGCCCAAACGACGATGCGCCGCATCGAGGACACGCTCGCGGCCCGTCGCCGCGTCATCTGCGCCTACAACCGCAAGGGCGTGTCGCGCCGTCTCCAATGCGGCGACTGCCAGTATCGCTTCCCG
>DAISXX010000004.1:0-19011 GCA_036825695.1 Patescibacteria group bacterium
GTGCTGCTCGTCGCCGTTACCGCGTATATCGGCTATGAGGTGCGTTCCATCACCTCCGCCCCGCCGCTCGTCGTGATGGGCCCGTCAGACGGGCTCGCGACCGGCGACGCGACCGTCGCGGTGAACGGCAGCACGGACCCGGGCACGTCCGTCCTCGTGAACGGAGAGAAGGTTCTTCTCAACACCGACGGATCGTTTGCCACGAACGTTTCGCTCGAGCGCGGCCTCAACGTCATCAAGATCGAAGGCACAAAGCGCTACTCACGCACCAACGTGGAATACCGCCGCGTGGTCCTCGAGGCCGAGAAGAACACCGCGTTCGTCCCAACCGGTCTCAACCAATTTCCGTAAACATAAAACCGGTCCGACGCACGTCGGACCGGTTTTTAAATTCCCAATTATTCCCCTCCTTCGGTCGGCTCCTGCGCCGCCAGCGTTTCGCCGGCCGCGACTTTCTTTTCGATCTGCTTGCGGATTTCCTTCATGGTCTTCGGATGCTCCTTGAGATACGCCTTGGCGTTCTCTCGGCCGAGACCGAGCTTTTCCTCTCCGAACGAGTAGGAGTTGCCGCTCTTCCCCACCACGCCGGCCGGGACGCCCACGTCGAGCAAATCGCCCGCGATGGAAATGCCCTCGTTGTACATGATGTCGAACTCACACGTGCGGAACGGCGGCGCCACCTTGTTCTTCACGATCTTGATCTTGGTACGGTTGCCGATGATCCGTTCTCCCTGCTTGATTTGCGCGGAGCGGCGAATTTCGATGCGCACCGAGGCGTAGAACTTGAGCGCGTTGCCGCCCGTGGTGGTTTCCGGATTGCCGAACATCACGCCGATCTTCATGCGAATCTGGTTGATGAAGATCACCGTGCAGTGCGACTTCGAGATAATGGCCGCGAGCTTGCGAAGCGCCTGCGACATGAGACGCGCCTGAAGGCCCATGTGGCTGTCGCCCATCTCGCCCTCGATTTCCGCCTTCGGAGTGAGCGCGGCGACCGAGTCGACCACGATGACGTCGACCGCGTTCGAACGCACGAGCGTCTCGACGATCTCGAGCGCCTGCTCGCCGTTGTCCGGTTGCGAGATGAACAGTTCGTTGATGTTCACGCCGATTTTCGTCGCGTATTCCGGATCGAGCGCGTGCTCGGCATCCACGTAGGCCGCAAGTCCGCCGACTTTCTGAATTTCCGCGACGATGTGCTGCGCGAGCGTGGTCTTACCCGAGGATTCCGGTCCGTACACCTCGATGATGCGGCCACGCGGCACGCCCATCACGCCGAGCGCAAGGTCGAGCGAGAGGCAGCCCGTGGTAATGGCGTCCACCTCCATGGTCTTCGCCTCGCCGAGGCGCATGATGGAGCCGTCGCCGAACTTCTGCTTGATTTGCGAAATGGCCTCGAGCGCCGCCTTCGTGCGAACGTCGCCCGCGTTGACCTCTTCCAGTACCTGCTTTGCCATAAAATGGTGATTATCAAACGGGATCAGCTAAAACAGGGTAACACGCTCCCCTGGCGATCACAATCTATCATTTTTTGGCTTAAGTTTCAAGCGTTTTGTCACGGGTGGATAACACGATCGCGCGAATTCGGACGGTTTGGCGCGAACGCTCGCGACGTTTCGTCTGTTCAATTTTTCTGACGGCCGCATCGGTCGCGCGGAGTTATCAACAATGCTATACTCTGCGCATATGGATGGAGAAATGGAGGAACGAAACGATCACGGTCAGCCAATGCGAGACGCGCGCGCGCCCGTCGAAGCGGCATACCGACGGCTCGCCGAAGAAAAGACGAACTCCGCCGACCGCGAATGGACCGGGTGGCTCACCCGTCTGCGCGAAAGCCCAATCTTAAAATCGCGGATGACGCGTTTCCTCGGGTTGTTTCTTGGCGTACCCATGAGCGTCGCGTCGGCGGACGTTGGCGACAAGCCGGAGCGTGAACCGACGGCCGTCATCCAGCCAGTGTATGACGCGGACGCGGAATCCATTCCGATGGAAGAGATCGTCGGCGAGCCGAAGGGCGATCTGACCGTCGACCTTCCCGAGTTCTTTCGTCACCGGCCCATCCCGCAAGTCGCCCCGTTGGCGCCGTCGGACATGCCGGAACTCATGGCCGACTACGAGCGCAACCTCGACCTCATCGCGGAAAATATCGAGGGAGGAAACGCGGCTCCGGAATATTACGCGCGCGTGGGTTTGCCGGAATGGACGACCTATCAACGCTCCCTCTTCTCGACGGAGCCGGTACAAGAACGCTTTTTTGACCTGCATCCGGAATTTCGCGACCAACGTGCCGGGGCCTTTCTCGAATTATTTCCTGAGATGCTCAACGTCGCGCGGACGGAGTTCCGCTTCTCGAACCAATTCCGTTTCCTGATCCAAGATGCCACCGACCTGTACGTCGCGAACGTCGCGGGAATGCCCCCGGAGAAGGCGCTCTCGGTCTACAAACAAATGATGCTGAGCCTGTCGGACGTCGGCCTCAAGGAATTATCCGTGCTGAACGAGGGAATCGCGAGCGTTCTTCCCGACGACCACCCGGTCCGCGTCTTCATCGCGGACAGCGGCTACGAGACGATCAAGCCGCTTCTCGGCCCGAGCCGAACGAACGTCGTGCTCATGGACCAGGCGTCCGGGGAACTGCGCGTCTTCCGTCCGGTCGGCAACGACTTCGTCCTGCTCGACACGTTCCCAGCCATCGGCGGCGCGCTCAACACTCCGGAGATGAGCGCGGTCGGCAAACCGGCGGGCAGCGAGTACGTGCACGTTCCGGACACGGTGCTCACCGTCGCCTACGTCGACCGAGCGAAGACCTCCTGGTCATGGAACAATTCCTGGGTTCCGCAGGGAGCTCCCATTCGCGAGCAAGGCGAGGAACTTCAATACCAACATCCGTCGACGAAGCAATGGTACGACCTGACCGGACCGAACGCCGCGTTCTTCCCGGACCGCGACGGAAAAACCATCAAACCGTTCGACGGCCACCTCGAGCCGATGGATACCGCGCTCATCCGCGCCGCCACGCACGGCGACCCGGCAAGCGGCGGAACGTTCGTTCCCCACGCCTGGACCAAGGCCGAAATCGTGGGACGGGTGAACGGCGCGGAGGTTCCGACGACGTGGGAATGGAACGACTTCGGTTCCATGGCCATGCGACTGAGCCTCAACGGCGTGCAGACCAACATCAACATCCACTCGAAGCCGGGAGAGGACATGAACGATTTCCTCGGCGTCCGCACGCACGGATGCTTCACCACCTACGGCGCATACGTGAAAGAGTTAGCGGACGGTTACGGCGTGGGTTCCGGCACAAAAATCGTCGTCACCACCGAGCGGTCCTACGACTTAGGCGACCTCCTGGTCGCGCAGAAATAAAAAGAGGCGCGGTCCCGTCAGTGGGCCGCGCTTTCGCTTTCCCCGAGCGTGGGGAGAATGAGGACCGCCGTGCCGACGCCCACGAACGCGTCGAGGTCGTCGAGGTCGCGGTTGGACAGCGCGACGCACCCGTCGGTCCAGTCGTTCGTCCATTGGACGTACGGTTGGGCGTTGGGGGCGCCGTGGATGCGGATGTTTCCGCCGAGCGGCGTGTTCTGCGGAACGATCCACTTCTTTCCCGTGGCCGTCCCGCTCTCGACGTCCTGGTTGTGCACGATCGCGGAGAAGACCGGAGCGGCCTGCTCGTAGGTGAGCACCCCATTTTGGACGCCGTACATGACGTCGTCGTAATTGGGGTAGTTGATCTCGAGACCCAGGTGGTATCCCGACGTGGGATCGCGGACCGACACCTCGTACCAGCCTTCCGGCGTCCGCTTATCGCCACGCGCGCGCTTCGGGCCCGCCGCGGCCGTGCTGTCACTGCGTGCCGCCGTCGTGGCGGTGGCTCGGGTGTAGACCCCGCCGAGCTTCACGTCGTAGCACGCTCCAGGAACGAGCGCGTCGCCGTCGTACACGCCCAGCGCATGGGCGTCCTTCACGACCAGGATGACCCGGCCGGAAGACCTCGTATCCGCGGCAAATTCCGCGGGCAGCATGGTCGGGCAGGAGGCCGCCCAGGCCGTCGCCGCAAGCATCAGCAATCCCATGGGTCACCTCCTTGGTGCGGGTTGGCTGAAGGAAGGCAGCATACGCCATTTTGGCGACTTTGTCAATCCGGCCGACCCGTGCTACGCTTTTCGTGCACCAACCAACCTGGAGGCTGAGTGCCAATACGCGACTCATCACACGGTAACGCCGAGACCCGGCGTCGAAGCGGCCGCAAGGACTCACGGACGGAGCGCAAGGAACGGCGGGAGCGCCGGGCGAAGGGGCGGATGATCTCCGGATCCAACGCCGAGCGCCACGGCATCCAGCTCCAGGCCGCCGTCCACCGCGCCCTCGACCGTCTGCGGATCGACCATCTGGTCATCCCGAACGACCACCCGTACGCGCGCTCCGAGCGCGTCGAGCTGATCGTGACGACGGGCGACACGGACATCAACCGCGTGGAATTCCAGTTCACGCTGCGTCACCAGACGCGTCCGAAGATCTTCCAGTTCCTTCAGGCGGCAATCCGCCACGCGACCCAGACCGCGCCGCGCGTCTATCTGGAAATCGCGCTCCGCGCGGAGATGTACGTGGACTCCCTGGCAGACCACGTGGCCCGCACCATCAAGGACATCGTCCGCAACGTGCGCGCCTATTCCCGCGAGGCCGGAAACGCCATCGGACTTACGCTCAACTTCGACGCCCAAAACCGTCGTCTTCCGCCCGAGCCGCTTTCGCTGCTCGGGATGATCGGCAAGAAGGCGCGGGCGGGCATCGAAACCCTGCTCGCCGGCATCGAGGCCGCGCGCCTCGCAGCCGAGGCGGCCGCCAAGGTGGCACGGCGCGAGGCCATGGAGCGCCTCCGCGAGAACATGCTGACGGTCGCGAAGAAGGGCCGGTTCTACGAGGCGTTCCTCGTGGTCACGCGCCCTTTCCGCGGCTTCGACCCGCACCCGGCCCCCGCCTTCGCGAGCAGCCAGACGCGCCACCCCATGCGCATGCCGTTCCGTCGACGGTAACGCCAACGCAAACCGACCCCTCTCAGGGTCGGCTTTTTTATTCTGTCTATTTCGACACGCGCTCCACATAGGAGCCGTCCTCGGTCGCGACCATGACCTCGTCGCCCTCGGCGACGAAGATCGGCACGCGAATCGTGAGGCCCGTGTCCGTCACCGCGTCCTTGAGCACGTTGCCCGAGGCGGTGTCGCCCTTCACGGCCGGTTCCGTCTCCGTGATCTTGTACTGCACCTTCATCGGGAGCTGGATGGTGAGCGCCTTATCCTCGTGCATGACGATGGTCACCTCGAGGCCCTCCTTCATGTACTTCACGTCGTCGCCGATGTCGTCCCGGCCCATCTGGACCTGCTCGTACGTCTGGTTGTCCATGAACGTATAGAGCGTCCCGTCGTTAAACAGGTACTGCATCTTCTTGTACTGCACGTCCTCGAACTCGAGCGTCTCGGAGGACTTGAAGTTGTTCTCCACGATCTTTCCCGTGGTCATGTTCTTGATGCGCGTTCGCACGAACGAGGACCCCTTCCCCGGCGATACGCGCTGAAACTCGACCACGGCCCAAAGGTTGCCGTCGTATCGAATGACCGTCCCTTTCTTCAGTTCGTTTGGTGATGGCATAGCATTTCAAAATTCGATCGGATGGTACCAGGCGGGGTGTTTATTGGCAAGGATTGACATTTACGTCTTTTTTTGATACGCTCCCCCACCGTCGGAACGCGATCGCCGCGATCCACACACCCCTTTTCCCAGGATACAACCCATGGAACTCAGTGCGCACCAGCGCGACCACCTCATCTCCTCCGAAGAAGCCGCGCGGCGGATCAACAACACCGGATGGGTGGTGTCCGGCGGGCATCACTTCCACGCGCACGCCTGGGCCACGCCCACGGCGGAAACGCTCGCCGACGGGTCGCTCCGCGTCTGCCTGAACGGCATGACGACGCTCGACCTTCCGGGCGACCGCATCGTGGCGCTCCACCCCTGGAGGATCGAGATCATCCACGTGCATCTGTTCCGCAAGGATCGGAAGAAGCGGGACGGCGGCGGACAGCACGACGTGCCGCAGCTCGGCACGCTGATCGCGTTCCGCAACCCGGCGCTGGATCCGGAAGCCACCGCGCGCTGACAGCCAGTCGAAACGGCATTCGACTGGTTCTTTTTTTTACACGAACAACTTCCCCGCCGGAAACAGCTGCACGTCCTCGATCGATTTCGCGTTCGTCGCGACCATGTGCAACCGATCGACGCCGAGCGCGTTTCCGAACGTCGGGTTTTGGACGTTCGGGAGCAACCGAAGCAATTCCTCGTCGAGCGGGAACACGGTCTTCCCGAGCGCGCGGCGTTCGTCGGCCTCGATCAGGAAACGACGACGCTGTTCTTCGCCGTCGACGAGTTCCGTGAACGCGTTGCAGAGCTCGAGGCCGTCGACGTAGAGCTCGAAGCGTTCGCCGTACTTGCCGTCCGGGGTCAGTCGCGACAACGCCGCCTGGTGGACCGGGTAGTCGTAAAGGAAGAACGGCGTCGTGTCGCCCGTCAGCAGCTTCGGCTCGACGAGCGCGAGGAACAGCCGATAGTACAGGTCGGATTCGGTGTCGGACGCGTCGACGTGAATGCCATGCTTGGCGCACGATGCGCGCATATCGTCGGCAGTCGCGCCGTCGAGGTCGAGACCGACGTGCGCGAGGAACGCGTCGCGGACGCGGACGCGGCGGAACGCCGGGAGTTCGCGGCCGAACGCGGCGCAGGTCGCGCGGACCAACGCTTCCGTCTCGATCATGCAGGCCGCGTAATCATTTCCCTGCTCGTACCACTCAAGCATCGTGAACTCCGGATTGTGCGTCCCGCCGAGTTCCTCATCGTTGCGGAACACCTTCGTGATCGTGAAGATCTTCCGCATCCCGAGGCCGAGCAATTTCTTCATCGAATACTCCGGGCTCGTGATCAGCCCCGCGACGTGGCGCGTGCCGTCGGGTTCGACGACCGTCGTCTCGAACGGCATGAGGTTCGGCTCCATGCCCGGGCTGCGCACGACGATCGGCGTGTCGACTTCGACCGAGCCGCGATCGCGAAAAAAAGAACGGATCGTGTTGTGCACGATCTCGCGTTCTTTTGCGATCTTATTCAGATCACGGGGCATATTCTAGCGCTGGGTGAACGGGACGAGCGCCATCACGCGGGCGCGCTTGATGGCCTGGTCGAGCTTGCGCTGGTGCCAGACGCACACCTTGCTGCGCTTGCGCGGCACGATCTTCGCGAAGGAAGACAGGAAGCGCTTGAGCAGGTTCGTGTCCTTGTAGTCGATGAACGGGATGTTGTTCATGCAGAAGAAACACTTGCGGTCGAGCCGCGCCGCCTTGTTTTGTTCGTTGCGATTCATAGGATCTAGAACGGGATATCCTCAACCTTGATCTCGTCATCCGGGTTCGGGGCCGAATCGGCCTTGGGTGCGGTGGACGGAGACGGGGAGAACGGCGTCGAAGACGAACCGGACGGGGCGCCGCCGCCTTGGCGTTCGCCGAGCAGAATCACGTTGTCCGCGACGATTTCCGTCGTGTACTTCTTCTGCCCGTCCTGTCCGTCCCAGGCGCGCGTCTGGATCCGGCCTTCCACGTACACCTTCTTGCCCTTCTGGAGATACTGCCCGCAGATGTCCGCGAGCTTCCCCCACGCCACGACGTTGTGGAACTCGGCCGCCTCCTGCTTCTGACCGGCCTGGTCGGTCCAGGTACGGTTGGTGGCGATGCCGAACGAACACACGGACTGACCGGAAGGCGTTTGACGCGTTTCCGGATCCTTCGTGCAATTGCCAAGAAGGGTCGCGCGGTTGAGGGAGTACATAGGTGGGTTGTTAATTAAGCGGCGACGTCCTTGTCGAGAATCTCATCGAGCTTCTTGTCGAGCTCTTCCATCGACATGGAGGCTTCCTCGGCGCGCATCGGCGCGGCGGCCTCGGCGGACGGCGTGGCGGCGCGCGGGGCGGCCGTCATCGGGGCGCCCGTGCTGCCCGGGCGGCGGGTGTCGCGGGCCTCCTCGGAGAGCGGCGCGACGTACGACGCGATGATGTACTGCTTGCGGTCCGTGCGCGGATCGCGCTCGACCACCATGTGGCGGAGCACCTCGTCGGCGAGGCGGAGCTGGCGTTCCATCTCCTTGATCATCGACGGCTCGGCCTCGAAGTGGTTGAGGACGTACGTGCCGTGGCGCTGATGCTTCACCGGGTAGGCGAGCTTAATCTTTCCGAGGTTTTCGTTGCGGGTCACCTTGGCACCCGTTCCCTCCACCATCTTGGCGATCTTCGCGCGGAGCGCGTCGATCTCCGTGTCGGCGTATTGCGCCGGGATGATGTAGAGCAGTTCGTAGTTCTGCATAGAGGTATCACTGGGCCCGACAGGATGCCGGACCAACCCATTAGGGTTATGGACAGATGAATTAGTACGCGGATCTTAGCCGAAAGGGCTATTTTCGTCAAGAAAAAAGCCCCCGGAGTGCCGGATGGCTATTGGACGAACAGGACGGCGCGGATATGCCGTCGGGCGTCGAATTCAAGATAGTTGGCGAGCGCCTGATCCGACGGACTGCTTTCGATAATGGCCGCGGCCATGGCGAAGGCATAGAACCCGTCCGGATCGTTCGGGCGGTATCGCTGGCCAAACTGTTCCATCTGCATTCCGCCCGCACCGGACGGCAACCGATAGGAACGGCCCTGTATCGCCGTACTTCGGCGAGGGTCGTCCAGGATGCCCCGCAGCATCGGCAGGAACGTTCCGCCCGTTTCGTCGTTGAACGCGGACATCTCGAGCCGGAGCTCGGCGATCTCCGCGAGCGCGTCGTCGCGATCGACGGACGCGCCATCGGACGGCACCGATGATTCGTGAGGAACGAACGCACGGGCGAGGGACGGCTCGGAGGTTTCGTCGGACACGTCGCTTTGCGACGGTTCGACGGTCGAATAGGACACGACGCAGGCCCGGACGACGAGAACGGTGGGAAGCAAGGGAAAAAGGACGAGGACAGCGAACAACCGTCTAGGGAAGGAACGCATGGGACGAAAGGATAGAAGAAAAGAGCCGCCCGGTCAAGGCGACTATTTTTCTCCGTACTGGGCGAGCAGCTCGTCGCGGCTCATCCATGATGATCGTACCTTGCGTTTTTCGCCGGCGAAGTGATCCGACTTTTCCTCGTCGGTCAGATCGCGTTCCGCCACATGGAACCCGAGCTTCGCGATAAACTCCGGATGTTCCCCGACGATCCATGACGTCCCCTCAATTCGTCTGACGTGCTCAAACGCGGGATCGCGGGCGACCCGACGCGCGAGCTCGCGCATTCCCGCCCGCAGGTCACGCATCTTCTCGGTCGCGCCAAGCGTGAACCCGGCCGCCACGTGCAAACGGAACACGGCGTCGTCGCCGAGATTGCCGTACAGCATCCACTCAGGACTCAAGGGAACGCCGTTCGCCTTCTCCACGATTCGGTGCCGATCCTCGCGCTCGAGCCCGCGCAGCCTGTCGTCAAATTCCGTTCCCCGATCACCCTCCTCGTACATACGCTCGAACACCTCCGCAAGCCGATCGGCCATCCGTTCGCAAAAGGCGACGTCGTCGTCGCGCAACATTCGGTCCATGTCGTCCACGACCGATTCCATTTCGGACGCCTCCTCCGTGCCCGAAAAATACCGCGTCGACGTCTCGCGCATGCGGTCGACCAATTCCCGTCGCGCCGTCTCCTTGTTTCCCGCCGCTTGGTACGTGGCAAACGTCGATTCCATCCCGACCAAAATTTCCGAACGCGTGAAGCGCTTTGGGATCGACCGACGATCGCGTCGCGGTTCTCCTTCCATAGTGACCCAATGATAACAGCCGGCTTTGAGAAAAGCCAAATGTTCTGTAGGATGGCAACACTATGAAATTCTTCGTCCTCGGCACCCATCGGGAGCTCTCCATCGCGGAAATCACGGCCGTCACCGGGATTTCTTCGTTTGCGTCCACGCAGGGCGACGCGCTCTTAGTCGATACGGAACTTCCCTCCCAGATGCTCCAGGACCGACTCGCCGGGACCATCAAGGTCGGGTCCATCGTCGGCGAGCTGAAGGAGTGGGACAAGGAAGCGTGCGCGGAACTCATCGCGTCGATGATCAGCGCGGAGCTGCCGCGCGTCGAGTTCGGGGTGAGCGTGTACGACGCCGGCGACGCGCACAAGGCGAAGGAGCTGCGGCTGCAATCGCAAAAGCTCGGGCTGGAGATCAAGAAAATTTTGAAGGCGAACGGTAAGCCGGTGCGACTCGTCACTTCGAAGGAGAAGACGCTCTCGGCCGTGGTCGTGACGACGAACAAGCTGCTCGAGCGCGGCGGCGAATTCGTCCTGATCGCGCAGCCGGACACCATCCTCATCGGCCAAACCGACGCGGTGCAAGACTTCGAGGCATGGAGCAAGCGTGACTTCGGCCGCCCGGCGCGCGACTCGAAGTCCGGCATGCTTCCGCCGAAGCTCGCCCGCATGATGGCGAACCTCTCGGGCAAGGAGCCGACGAAGAGCTCGCTGCTCGACCCGTTCTGCGGCTCCGGCACGGTACTCATGGAATCCGCGCTCATGGGATTCACGCGCGTCGTCGGAAGCGACATCTCGCCGAAGGCCGTGGCGGACACGAAGACCAACATCGACTGGCTCGGACTCGCGCAGGCGTCCGTCGAGATCCTTCTCTCGCCCGCCGAGTTCCTCGACGAGCGCGTCGCGGGGCCGCTCGACGCAATCGTGACCGAGACGTACCTCGGCCCGGCGCTGCACGGCAACGAGCACGCGAAATTTTTGAAACAGAACGCGGACGCGCTCTCCGAGCTGTACCGCAATTCGTTCGGCGCGCTCAAGAACCTGCTGGCGGACGACGGCACCGCCGTGGTCGCGTTCCCGGTGTTCACCGCGGGCGCCGAGCCGGTAGCCACGCGCAAGATGATGGAGTCGATTGGGTTCCGCGTGCAGAAGGTGCTGCGTTACGAACGCGCCGGACAGCACGTCGCGCGCGACATCTTCGTCATGACAAAAGAAAAGAGCTCGGTTTGATCCGAGCTAGCCGCGTGGGTTCCGACGCTTGGGGGGCGAACCGCCGCGCTTCGAGAGCCACAGGACGACGAACGCCACGATGACGAACGCGACCAGGACGAGCGGTCCGTTATGCTCGTTCGGGAACGATCCGCCAGAGGCGAAGGCTTCCTGGATCGGGAAGATCGACAGGATCACGACGGACCTCCCTTCCGGCTCGAGAACCACAGCCAGGCCAAGCCCGCGACGATCGACACGACGATCGCCGTCGCGAGCCAGAACGCCGGTTCCGCGCCCTCGCGGTCGTACGTGCCGCCCGCGTGGGCGAGACCGACGAGAAGGAGCATCACTGGCGACCCCCGCCCAACCCGACCGCGGCCAGGATGACGACCACGACCGAGGCCAAACAACACAGGCCGCTGCCGTCATCGTTGGATTCGTAGCCGCCGCCGGCGTGGGCCACATTGACGAGAAGGAACAGGATTCCGTTGATCATCGAGACTCCTTAGGCCGGGTCCATCCGGCAACTGGGTAGGGATACTTGCCTTGCGCCACTCGCCACGTCCCTTGTTCGTGGGCGAGCGGCAGAGAATCGGTCCACACGTCCCGGCAGAACAACCCGCCGAGCCGACACGCGTGGAAGTTCTGTTCGATGAACTCCACCGTGCCTTCCGAAACCTCGGTGACGACCGCGACGTGCCCGACGGACCCGTCGTTTTCCCCGCCGTCGAAGACGAGGACGTCCCACGCATGCGGCGGCTCCGAGCCGCCGTTTTCGTACGCGACGAGCCCCTTGGCCCGCGCGTCCCAGAAGTAGGTATCCGCATCCCCGGTTTTCGCCAGGTTGCGGAAGCCGTGCTTTTGGACGAGCGCGCGGTTCACGAGCTCGACGCACTGGTACTCGAGCCCGTACTCGCCGCGCACATCGTACCCGTCCCCGGCGTACACCGCGACCCCGCCGACGTCACCGAGCACGCTACCGTGCGTCGGCTGGTCGAGGAAGAAGCGATAGCCGTCGTGGACGAGCATGCCGGCGTACGCGAGCGCCATGAGCGTCGCCGCGACGGATGCCGCGACGAACGCCCGGAACAGCCGCTTCAAGAAGCGCATTGGGCCTCCGATGCGGCGAACCGCGGGTACAAGTCGTAGCCGTTGCGGACCCAGCGGAACAGCGACCGCTCGATGAGCCCGTCGAGCCCCTCGGTGTACGCGCTTGGGATCAAGTAGAACCGCCGCGGAAACACGAGCGTGTGGCGCATAACGCTCCACGGCATCACGTTCTGACAGAACGGCAACTCGCGCGCCGTCACCGGCAGGCGCAAACCTTCTTTCTGCCCCTTCGCGTGCACGCGCGCGATCCACACCGGCTCGAGCTTCCCGTCTGCGAACAGATCGTCGACGGACTCGTAGTACAGCGGATCGACGCCCGGCTCGCGATGGATGAAGTGCAGCACGAGGCCGCGCACCCAGAGCGCGACGTGGGAGTTCTTGTCGGCCCCGGCGGCCGCAATCTCGTCCCAGTACGTGGTGTCCTCCCAGAGCAACCCGATGACATACACCTGGTCGCGCTCGAAGAGGAAATTCCGCACCTCGTCTTGGAGCGACTCCTTCGTGCCTGGCGGAAGCTTGCCGTCCTGATCGTACAGCGCGTTCTTGTCCCACACGGTGGTGAACTTGGTCGCGTTGCTGACGCAGGTGAGGCACGGTTCGCCGGTCGCGATGAGCTTGGCGCGCGCCGTGCGGATGGTCCACGCCGACGCATGCACGAGCTTCACGCCCGTGAACATCGAGATGTATTTCACAACCGTCGCGGAACACATCGAGTTGTCCATTTCCCACCACGGAAGGATTCGCGGCAGCTTGCCGGTACGCTCGACGTAGTTCAGAAGCGCCGAGTGGTCCTCGGCCGTCAACGCGTCGACCGACTTCCAAAACGCCAGCTCCTCCTGCCGGCTGTCGATCTTCACCTGCGGGTAGTGCAGGTACAAGAGTGCAAGGACCGTCCCAAAAACCCCAACCAGAACGGCCAGGGTTTCTGCGATTCTCCGAGTGACTCGCCGAAATTCCATGGCAGACTCCAGTTGTTGGGAAGTCCGTAGAATAACAAAAACCGGCCGAATGTCAATCATCGGCCGGTCTTTTCTCAGGGATTCACGCGGAAGTGACACGTGTCGCCGTCCTGCATGACGTAGTCCTTTCCTTCGACGCGCAGCTTTCCCGCGGTACGGGCTCCGGCCTCGCCGAGGTCGACGAAATCCTTCCAATTGATCACTTCGGCGCGGATGAAGTTCTTTTCAAAGTCGGTATGGATCACGCCCGCGGCCTGCGGTGCCTTCGTCCCCTTCTTGATCGTCCACGCGCGGGTCTCGGTGACGCCGCTCGTAAAGTAGGTGATGAGATTGAGCGACTCGTAACACTTGCGGATGACGCGGTCGAGACCGGATTCCGTGAGGCCAAGCTCCGAGAGGAACGTGGCCTGGTCTTCCTTCGGCATCTCCACGATCTCGGATTCGATCTTCACGCTGATCGGCAACGCGAGTCGTGTCGGACCGAGCGGCGAAACCCAGTTGGCGTCCGCGGCCGCGGACTCGTCGACGTTCACCACGTACAGCATCGGCTTGCGCGTGAGGAGCGGGAGGCCCTTGATGGCCGCGTCCTCGTCGTCGGTGAGCTCGATGGCGTTCGTGAGCTTGCCCACTTCGAGTGCGGCCATGAACTTCGCGAGCGCGGACTCCTCGGCCTCAAGCTCCTTGCTCGTTCCGGCCTTCTTCTTTCCGCGTACCGCGTCGAGACGCTTCTGCACCGTGTCGATGTCCGCGAACGCGAGTTCCATCTCGATGACCTCGACGTCGCGCGCCGGGTCGACCGAGTTCGCGACGTGGATCACGTTCGGGTCGCCGAAGCCGCGCACCACGTGCAAGATCATGTCGACCTCGCGGATGTTCGCGAGGAACTTGTTGCCGAGCCCTTCCCCTTTGCTCGCCCCTTGCACGATGCCCGCGATGTCCACGAACTCGATGGCGGTCGGGACGATCTTCGCGGCATTTGAAACGCGCGCCAGCTCCTGCATCCGGTTGTCCGGAACCTCAACGACGCCGACGTTCGGCTCGATGGTGCAGAACGGAAAATTCGCGCAGTCGACCTGCTTTTTGGTGAGCGTCTTGAAGAGAGTGGACTTGCCGACGTTCGGGAGCCCAACGATTCCAACTTGCAACATACGCGGCGGAGTATAGCGAACGACAAAGAAAAAAGCCAGGGTGTTCCCTGACTAGGCCTCTCCGACCAATCCGCCGGAACGGATCGTCTCCCGCGCGTAACCGGCCGCGTCCATCAAGCGTTCTTCCGGCGAGAGTGCGCCGAAGGTGGCGGCGAGGAGGCCGCGGTCGGCGACGAGCCCGGCGATCTCATCCTCGATCGTCCGTTGCGCGGCCTTCACGCCGTCGCGCTCGCGGGCATAGACCATCGCCCCGAACAGCTTCGCGAACTGCGCCGTCGCGTACTCCGCGAACGGATGGTCTTCCTGGCACACGGCGACGACGCCGAGGAACTGGGTGTCCTCCGTCGGGACGACATGATACGCGAACGACTCGAAGAACTCGATGCCTCCGGGGTCGACGCCCTTCTCGTAGAGCGGAATGAACGCGCCGGGACTGGCGCCGACGCCAACGGTAAGGAAGCCGGGCTTGAGCGCCACGATCTCCCGTCGTTCCGCCGCGGTCTGGATCGCGGTCGCGTACATGCCGTCCGCCACGGCCTGGATCGCGTCCTCGTTCGCCATCGCGTCATGAAGCGCCGCCAGCTGCACGTACAACGGACGCATCACTGCGAACAGCGCCGCGCCCACTTCCTCGAGCCGATCGACGGGCGCGTCCGACGGCTGCTCGACGATCCTGAACCCGGCGAGCGCGCTGATCTCGAACCGGTAGGTGCCCAGGGGCAGCGCGGTGAGCGCCTTGATCGGGAGACTCTCCGAAATCTTCTTCACGATCTGGTCCGCCGGCCGCGGTGAACAGGTCACATCCACCTTGAGGCGAAGCTTTCCGCGCCTGGTCCGATGCCGAAGAACCAGCCCCACCGCGAAACGGTCATGATCGGTCGACCCATCTGACATGTTTGCTCCGTGCCGTATTGGCCGGCTGAACTTACGTCTACCGGATGGTTCTGTCAAAAAAAGAGACCGATCGCATCGGTCCAGAACTTATGCCTCGCCCGGTTCTCCCCCGGCCATGATCGGCCCGTCGGCGAGCGCCTGCGGCGGGGCCGGCTGCGCCTCGAAACGGTACGCCACGCGAATCCGCTCGCTCGCGTCCCAGCGCTGCCGCGCCTCTTCCGTGAGACGACGGAACAGCTTGATGACCGCGCGGCGCTCGGCGTCCGGCACCAGTCGTTCGAGCACCTGCGACGACTCCGTCAGATGCATGATCAGGAACGGACACGCATCGCGCGTCACCTCAAGGTAGGCGTGAACTTTTCCGTCGCGGTCGACGACCACGAGATCGCGCTTCGCGTCGCGGAGCGTCGCGTGATCGTGGGACTCCTGCTTCTGCATGGCCTGGTCGATGGCCTGCTCCACGCCGGACTTCACCCGGAAGTGCCACTCGACGAAGTTGGGACGGATCCGCGCCACGTCTCCGGTCGCGACGATGCGCTCGCAGATGAACCGGTACGCCTCGGCCAGGATCCGCGCCGCCGCGTCACGCGTCAGCACGTCGCGGATTGTCTGGACGAGCGAGGACAGCAACTCGTTGGTCGGGACCAACAGGTCGCCGAGCATCCGGACGCCGGCGTCGTTGCCGTCGCGTGGCACGTGCAGCATCCGAAGCCCGTTCCTCAGCGACCGTTCAAACACGTAGTCCCCGACAGGAAGGGTCGCGACGAACGCCGAATCGAGCGCGTTCGCGAGCCGCTGTCTCGCGGTATTCGTCATCACGGGGTCGGAAAGAATCTCGATCCGCTTCCCGTTCGGGCCAGGCAAACGCACCCGCACCGTCACCTTCAGGGTCGCACCCCTCAACGTCTGAGCCATGATTTCTCCACTGAGCGTAACGCGAACGCTACGGGAAATGGCCGGAATCGTCAATCATCTTGACCGGATTGCCGACCTGCGATATCCTTCTCGCACAAAACACATGGGCCGTTAGCTCAGCTGGTAGAGCGCTTCCATGGCATGGAAGAGGTCAACGGTTCGATCCCGTTACGGTCCACCAGAAACGCATCCCCGAAGAGGGGGTGCTTTTCTTTGCGCGGGCGGAGCGGTCCGACGGACGTCGGACAGGTCAACGGTTCGATCCCGTTACGGTCCACCAAAAACGCCCCCGAGAAATCGGAGGCGTTTTTGATTTACTCGATCGTTTCAAGACGTTCCGTCGACCCTCCTCCGCTTTGCAACTGCTGCAGCCGCTGCTTCACGATCTCATTGTCCGGATTATACTCAAGCACTTTCTTCACCTGCTCGATCGCGCCGACGGTATTTCCCTGCTTCTCGTAGATGCTCGAGAGGAACCAGCGCGCGTTCGCGTACGTCGGCACCAGCCCGACGGCCGTTTCAAACTGCGCTTGCGCGAGCACGAGGTCGCCCGTTCCGTCACGACGGAGATAGAGCGTGCCGAGTTCGAAGGCGACGCCGACGTCGAGCGGATTGTATTTCGCGACGCTCTCGAGCTTGCCGATGGCGTCGTCGAGCCTTCCCTGCTGCTCGTAGACCACCGCGAGTTGGTAGTGGGCCGGTGCGTAATCGGATTTCAATGCGACGGCGGCGTTGAAGGCGGTTTCGGCAGCCGCGAGGTCGGCGGTGCGTTTGGTTTTCGCGTCCGCGGCGACGCTCGCGTCCTTCGACTTCGCGAGTTCCTGGAGCGAGTCCGCGAGCGCAAGATACGTCTTGCCGAGCTCAACTTGGTCGGACGGATTCTGCGGCTCGAGCGCGATGGCCTGACGGTGCGCCTCGATGGCCGCATCGCCGGCATTGCCGATGAGCGGGATGAGCTCGCGGTACACCGACGCGCGGGCGAGCCAGTTGACCGGGTTGCGCGGCGACAGGTCGGTGGCCGCAACGGAAGCGTTCACGCTGGCGGCGGAAAGGGCTTGGATGTACTGGGCGGTTTCGGGCGCGACCGTGGAGATGTCCTTCAGGTCTCGGATCTCCTCACCGACGCGTTGGAGGAGCGACTGCGCGAGATCGCGTTCGGCGGCATCATTGAAGCGGTTAAAGCGCACGGCGCGGTCGAGCGCGGCAACGACCGTCTTCGTATCCGCGTTCTGTCCGGCGAGACGCACGGCCTGCGACAGCGCGATCTCGGACACGTACCGTTCGGAGCCGACGAACAGCGCGGTCAGCACGCCGAGCGACGCGAGCATCACGGCCGAAACGAAGCACAGCCCGAGCTTGGGAGACCCGTCGAGCGTCCCGGACACGGCACGTTTCACCACCTGCGACCCGAGCAGCGCCGCGAGCACGAACAGGAAAAACACGCTCGTCATGTTGCCCGGATACAGGAACGCGGCCACGGCGAAGGCGATCCATCCGGAAAGGTCGACGAGCACGGCGGCCCAGTCCTTGTATTCCCGGCTGCCGAGCACGCGCACGCTGCCACGCAGGAAGAACGATGCGAGGAACAACGTCCACGCCATGATCCCGAGGACGCCGAGCGCGGGCGCGACGGTCAGCGCGAACGACGCGGCGCGGTCGAACCGTTGGCCCCAGAGGGCCGTGGCGTTGACGCTCGCGTCATGCAGGAGCGCGTAGTCGAATGCAAACGTTCCCGGTCCCGATCCGAGCAGGCCGGACGGAGAGGAGAGCACCTGGCGCGCAATATCCGAGCTCGCCGAGAAGCTTGGCGTCACCTCGACGGGAAGGCCAAGGCGGAACGGCGTCGAAAGTCCGAACGCGTAGACGAGACTGACGGCGATCAACACGGACGGCAGGACGAACCGGCGCGGATCATGGATGTGCCTCGCGCGCAGAAGGGCCACGACGAACAGCAACAGGAGACCGGAAAGCAACACGCCCCAGAGCACCGCGTAATCAAGCGCGAGCAGGAGAAGCAGCGTCTCCGCGGCAAGGACGACGACGAGCGCGCGTTCGATTTTCCCAAGCGTCCCGGCATGGAACAGCGCGTGGTCCGGCCTCGACGCGACGAGCAGCCCGCAGCCGAACACGCACATGCCCGAGAGGTACACGCCGAGCGCGTTGAGCGTCCCGACCGTGTTGAACGTCGAGCCCGTAAACGCCGACCCGAGCCCGATCGCTCCCGCGACCACGGCCGACGCGACGAGCAGCGCGTGCACCACGCGGTGTTCCTTCTCGCTCGTCACGCGGTTTACGATCACGAAGTAGAGGAGCGTGAGCGAGAACGTGGTAAGCACGCTCATGTACTCCTGCCCGTCCGTCCCGATCCAGGAGAGATACGGCGACGACGACCGGAACGCGGAGAGCACGGTGGCAAGCAGCACGAACAACGGCAGCGACACGAGCCATCCGGCGCGCAGTTCGAACTTACGGCGCACCACCATGCTCGCGGCCCAGCACACGAACGCGCCGGACGAACACAGGACGAGCAACGTCTGCTTATTGACCTCGAGCGGGTCGAGCGACACCGGAAGCGCGAAGATCGGAAAGAGAAAAATGAGGAGATAGACGAGTCCTCGTGAGACGGAATCGAGAACGTTGGAAAATGTACGGGTCATAGTTGCGACCAGTATAACAAAAAAGCAAGGCGTTAGCGCGCCTTGCAGCTGCCGAACCCGGCGTTGCACGTGACGGTTTGCGTCTGGCCGTCGAGAACCGTGATGGTTCCGGCAACCACCACGCCCTTTCCCTCGAAGGTTGCCTTCACCTGGTACGTGCCGGGAGCGAGCCGCCCTGGGGCGTATTCCTTACCCCCGCTCACGAATCGAATCGCCTGCGCACCCCCGTCGAAGAGCACGGTGCCATGCGGCGGGTCGGTC
>DAISXX010000004.1:19021-21759 GCA_036825695.1 Patescibacteria group bacterium
CGGCGCGACGGGCGGCGCGACGGGTTTCGTCGCGTTCGTTGGTCGAGTCGGCGTCGTGGGTTTCCCGACGTTCGTCGCGGCGGGCTGGGTCGAGACGGACGCCTCGACGGTCGGAGCGACCGGTTTCGGTTCCTCAGAGACGACCGCGCCGACGCCTCGATCGGAGCTGGTCGCGACGAACGCGGGCTTCGACGACGTTTCCGCAACCGGATCCCGCGGCTTGAGCGCGATGACGAGCGCCAACGCGAGAAGTCCGAGGCCGAAGGTCCCGAACGCGAGGTTGCGGGACAGGCCCGGCCGCCGCGGAAGCGGCAACGGCGGCCCCTCGGCCGGTTCCGAGTCAACCGCCATGGGCGGCGGCGTCCGGTCGCCTTTCTGGAACCACACGGTGAGCCCGCGTTCGACGGACTCCGCGGCCTCGGTCGGAACCGGGATCGGTTCCGGCGAGGAGGCGTCGCGGGACGCCGTCAGCAGCCTCTCGGACGCCGCTCGGCGCTCGGCGAGCCACGCGCGCAGGGTCGCTTCCCGCTCCAGCTGCTCCGGCCGTTCGACGAACGCCGGCTCGTCGCCCATCCCCGTCGACAACGCGACGAGCGCGACCTCGAGTTCCGTGAGGAGCTCGGCAGCCGTGTTCGGGGAACGGTCGGACGGGTCGTATCGCGTCGCACGGAAGATCGGCCCGCGCAACGGCTCGGGCAAATCCCGAAACTCCGCGGAGTCGAGCTCCTTGTGGTCGAGATCGCCCGGGTCATACCCGGTCGCGATCGCGTACAGCGTCGCGCCGACAGAGTAGAGGTCGGCCTTCGGGCCTGCCTCGCGCGGTCGAAGCCGCTGCTCCGGAGCCATATAGCTGAACGAGCCCATCGCGCCGGACGGCTGCGTGTGACGCTCGTCGTCGGTCAGCTCCAGGAGGCGCGCGATCCCGAAGTCCATCAGTTTCACGTCGAGGCCGCGCTCCACGGGGAGCGAGACGTCGTCGACCAGCATCAGGTTCGACGGCTTCACGTCGCGATGCACCACGCCGAGCGCATGCATGCGGCTCAGCGCCTTGAGCAGTCCGAATCCGACGCGGCACACGGCGCGCGCGGGCAGCGGTCCGAACGCCTTTGCGGACTTCGATCCGATCACCGCCACGTCGAGACCGACAGCGTCGACCCACTCGATGACGAGAAGCGGTCGGCCGTCGTGCATGGCCTCGAGCAGCTGCACCACGTTTCCGCACGAGACCATTCGCGCCATCGCGAGCGTCTCCTGCGCGAAGCGCAACATGGTCTTCTCGTGGACCAACAGGTTCGGGTGCGGGGTCTTGATCGCGACGCGGCGCCCAAGCCGCGTGTCGAGGCACAGGTACACGACGGCCATGCCGCCCTCTCCGAGTTTGCGAAGGACGACGAAACGCCCGTCGCAGAAGGACACGGGTTCGTTCATCTTGGATCTCCTTCCGGGTTGAAAAGACCGGAGGGCTACCTTAGGGGAAAATCGACCCTTTGTAAAGGGCTTCCCTTGACAATCGCGCGATTTTTTGATGAATTGGCGACGGAGATCAAACCAATGCCTCCTTCCACCGTTTGTGCCATCCCGTCGTTCGCGGCTCTTCTGCGAACCGATACCACCCGCCGCGAGGCGCGACTCCCGAACCCAGGAGATCTGCCGGACGACATCGCCTGGATTCAGGACGAACGATTCGGGAGAGTCCCGGCGGTCGTCGTCCTCTCCGGCGTTCTGACGGCCATCGGCGAGGACGGTACGGGCGACAACGTGGTCCGGACCGCCCAGTGGGCGATCTGCCATGGTCCGGACAACGAGCATACGCGCGAGCGGATGTCCCGACGGGACATCGTCGACGCGGTGCAGATGGTCATTGAATTCCTGTCGCGCCTCGACCCCATGTTGCCGCGCGGTACCTCGTTCCGTGTCTCGTTCGCGGTCCCGAAGGCCGTCGGAGGAATCGCCGGCGAGAACTACTTCGACGTCGTCTTCGACGCCGAGAACCCGTTTCGCCGCGTCAACCGGCTGCGGCCGCACGCCTACTGCCCCTGGTCGGACCCGAAGCGCGTCTCGACGATCGAGACCAAGATCGCCGGCCTGCTCCGATTGCCCGCTATGGGAATCTGGAAGAGCTGGACCAGCGACGCGGCCATCCGGATGCTCCTGCAGCATGTCCCGATGGACGATCACCGGACCGAATTCCGGCCCGGCGATGTCCAGCGCGTCATCCGTTCGAGACTGCCGCCCGAGATGCAGCGGACTATGTTCGTCGGGTTCGTCCCGAAGGAAATGCTCGGCGACGATCCGTCGCCGAACGTCCCCGAGGACAATCCGGACGGCGAGAGGCTGACGGTCGTCCCGATCGTCGTGTTCGCCGGCTTCGTCATCGCGGCCCTCCTCTACTTCGTCCTCACCTAGCGTGAGGTTTTTTTATTGCCAAAAAAGAAAAACCGGCCGGACCGAGGTCCAAGCCGGGAGGTTACCAGTGCACCACCGTCACGGTGCCGAGCGCGGCGGCCGCGATGCCGAGCGCGATCGTGCCGCCGAGTGCGACGTTGGTCCGCGTCTTCAGGCCGTCGAGCTGGTCGTACGGCGTCGTCGGGTCGTGGAACCGCGCGTCCCACGTGCCGCCGAGGGCATACAGACCGCCGGCCGCAAGCGCCGCTCCGCCGGCCGCGATGCCGAACGGCACCGACGGCTTCTCCCGAAGCTTCGGGAGAAGCCGCTGCACGGCGGTCGGAGGAGGATCC
>DAISXX010000005.1:0-19279 GCA_036825695.1 Patescibacteria group bacterium
GCGTTCCTTCTCACGCAGGGCGTCGAGGCCGCGGACGTGAAGCTCGGCACGAGCATCGCGGAAGAGGTGCTGGAGGCGGAGGTGTCTCGCAAGATCCTCGAGGAGGACGCGCGCGTCGACGGCCGCGCCATCACGCAGATCCGTCCGTTGTTCTCGGACGTCGGCATCTTCAAGCGCCTGCACGGCTCGGCGCACTTCAAGCGCGGCGAGACGCAGATTCTCTCCACGGTGACGCTCGGCGCGCCGGGAGACATCCAGACGCTCGACTCCATGGAATACCAGGGCACCAAGCAGTACTTCCACCACTACAACTTCCCCCCGTACTCGGTCGGCGAATGCAAGCCGATGCGCGGACCGGGACGCCGCGAGATCGGCCACGGCGCGCTCGCCGAGAAGGCCATCCTCCCGATGCTTCCGGAGAAGGAGCAATTCCCGTACACGATCCGCGTCGTTTCCGAAGTGCTCGGATCGAACGGCTCGAGCTCGATGGGCTCGACGTGCGGTTCCTCGCTCGCGCTCATGGACGCCGGCGTGCCGATCAAGGCTGCCGTCGCGGGCATCGCGATGGGACTTGCCACCGATGATTCGGGACGCTGGAAGGTGATCACCGACCTGCAGGACCTCGAGGACGGCGCGGGCGGCATGGACTTCAAGGTCGCCGGTTCCCGCGCGGGCATCACGGCCATCCAGATGGACACGAAGACCAAGGGCATCTCGCACGACATCATCAAGCAGACGTTCGCGCAGGCGCTCACGGCACGCATGGAAATTCTTGACGTGATGGACAAGGCCATCGCCGCGCCGCGCAACGACCTGTCGGCCTACGCGCCGCGCATCATCACGCTGCGCATCGATCCGGAATCGATCGGCGCGGTCATCGGCCCGGGCGGCAAGATGATCAACGAAATCATCGCCACGACCGGAGTCGGTTCCATCGACATCGAGGACGACGGGCTCGTCATGATCACGTCCGTCGACTCCGTGGCCGCGCAAAAGGCCTACGACTGGGTCCGCAACCTCACGCGCAAGGCGGAAGTCGGCGAAATCTTCACCGGGAAGGTCACGCGCCTCATGGAGTTCGGCGCGTTCGTCGAATTCCTTCCAAAGCAGGAAGGACTCGTCCATATTTCCGAAATGGCCCCCTGGCGCGTCGCCAAAGTCGGTGATATCGTCAAAGTGGGCGACGAGGTACACGTGAAGGTGTCGGAAGTCGACAGCCTCGGCCGCATCAACCTCTCCATGAAGCAGGCTCCGGGCAACGTGTACCCGGAAAAGCCGGCGGAGAGCGCGCAGACAGGAACCGGAGGCGGCAAGCCGCCGTTCCGCGCCCCGCGACGTGACTAATGTGCAACGACTGAACATCCCATTGAGAAGGTATCAGCACACAACCCGCCTTTCACGGCGGGTTGTTTCGCTACTTACGTTCCTGGTGGCATTCGGATGTCTTGGCGTTCTGGCGACGGGATCCGTCTGGTATGGCCGCGACACGACGTCCGCGGCCGCTCCGGAAGGTTCCGTCGCCGTCATCCATGTCAATGTAGACCGTTTTTCGTGGAACCGTGCCAAACGCGCGCTCCACAACATTCCGCTCATCAGCAACCGCCCTCTCACCATCGACGACCTTGAGCCGTTCACGTTCGGCGAATTCTCGATCTTCATCGATGGGGAAGGGACCCGTTCCGTAGCGATCCGATCATCCAAACGCAAACTTCCCACCCCAATCTTAGATTCCCTTGGAATATTAGCTCAAGACACGGGGAACGGCGTCTTTCTGCTCTCCGACCGACCGCTCGCCCGCATGGATTGGAAACCGCCGCACGTCTGGTTCGGATCCTTGCATTCGCCGCTTTCCGCGCACATTGGATCATTCCACTTTCTTGGGGCCGCCCACGCAAGCGGGGCGATATATTCGTCTGGGAATGAGCTCAAGATCCGTCTGCCACGCCAACACTTGTCGAAACTTCCTTGGAAATCGATCCCGGATGCCACGATCGCGGAAATGTCTACGCCCGCATTGCCAAACCTGGACGTAAATGGGGTATCACAAGCCATGGATACGGTTCTCTCCTCCTATAAAACCCCATCTGCGGCCGCAATCTCTTCACAGATCCTGACAAAAATTGGCGTTATTACGCTCACCCGTGAAAACGATTCGATTCATTTCCTGTTCGTTTCCGACGATAATAATTTTGCCAAAGATCAGCAACAGAAATTAATCCAAACGGCGGCCGCATTGGAGACCCCGCGCATACAAGCGTTTCAACTTCCGGATAACTCCGCCGCAAAGGAAATCATCGTAGATCCTTCCTATTCGACCATCGAGGAGACGACGGTTGCGGGAACGCTCGTATCTCGCGTTTCGGCCAACCAAGGTGGGTACTTTTACCTGGCGAACAACAATGGGACATTCGCAGTAACCGACAGTCAATCTCTGCTTGAATTCTGGTTGAAAGGCGGCGTGGGAACAAAATCCAAACCATCCTGCCATGCAAATTCAATCTTCACGGACATTGATGCACTTGTCTCATTCTCATCCGCCTCAATGCATGCCAGAACTTCTAACGCATTGAGCCTCCTTGGAAACGCGTATGCGTCCATCGGCGTGCAGGAAAACCTTTTGAATACCACTGTCCACCTGTGTTACTAGATGTGGATAAGTTGTTCGAAAGTCGTGATATCTGTGGATAAAGTTATCCACACAATTCTAATCGTTGAACACAAAAATATCGCACCTCGCGATATTTTTGCTTAGTTATGCGAATAATGATGCGTTGACTTTTAGTGTTCAACATGGTATTATAGATGCGTACCCAACATCGTTCCTTCCAAACACCTCACAGGGAGGTTTTCCGAAAACCGGTAGGCTGCGCCCCACGCATCCTCACCACGTGGTTTTCGGAAAATATCCCCCCTCTCTACTGTCCTTGATTGAGAAAACAAAGACAGACGCAAACATCTATGGTTCGACCGCACGAATATCATTCTCTTCAATGAGTGATCGCGGCCAAAACCAAAGAATGGTAGAGAGGAACACGTACGGGAACTTGCATCATGCGCTTTCGGACATCGAGTTTATCGCCCTTACCCAAGGACGCCGAACCCGATGCCCGCAAGGGCTGGCAGGCCCCGAAAGGGGCCGCACCTTAAGAAAACTTATTAGGTGACGGCCTCTTATTTTTGTAAAATCGATTGCACTTTGCGTGGAATCCTGATAAACTTCGTATATTCATTGAATAAGCGTATGGATTCCAAGACCATTGCAGCGATCAAAATCCAGCTTCTTGAAGAAAAGGCTCGGATCGAACAGGAACTTTCAAAAATCTCGCACAAAAACCCGAGCGCTTCTGATGAATCGAACGAGGTCGAGTTTAAGGATATTGGCAACGAGGAAGGCGACAACGCGGCCGAAGTCGCTCAATTTAGCGACAACCTTTCCATGGGCGACGAACTGGAGAAGGCCATCCGCGACATCGACGGCGCGCTCAAAACGATCGAGAACGGTACGTACGGCACGTGCAAGTACTGCAAGCAGCCCATCGACGAGCGCCGCCTCGTCGCCCGTCCGACCTCCTCCTCATGCATCCAGTGCAAAAAAACGCTAACGCAAGAAGTGTGAACGAACGCCGGCCCGCACTTATCTTTCTCCCGTTCGTCGCGCTGATCGTTTTGGCTGACGAGCTCCTGAAGCGCTGGGCGCTCACCCATCTGCCTGGAGAGGATGACCTGGTCGGAAACGGGGTGTTTTCGTTCGCCATCCATAAGAACTGGGGGATCGCGTTCGACATTCCGTTCAAAATGCCATTCATCATCCTCATTTCGTCGGTGATCGGCGCCGCACTGCTGTGGGTGGCATACCGCGACGCCAAAACCAAGCCGACGGTCGCGCTTTCGGCGTTGATGATCGTGTTCGGTGCCATCGGCAACCTGTATGACCGCCTGGCATACGGATTCACGGTCGATTACATCATTTTGCTCGGCCGCAGTGCAATCAATCTTTCGGACATCGTGATCGTCACGGGCGTGGTGATACTCCTGTATGCGAGCCGCGTCACCAAACACGTTGACGACGCCGAAGAAATCTGATATCCTGAACGCACGTTGAAATCCCCGCACGATTAATTCGTGAGGGGATTTTATGTCGCATATCACTTCGGCTGCCATTTTGGGAATTCACGCGGAACCGATCACGGTCGAGACCGACGTGTCGCAAGGCATGGGCTGTTTCAACATCGTCGGGCTGCCGGACGCGTCCGTAAAGGAGGCACGCGAGCGCATCCGAGCCGCCATTCGCAACTCGGGATTCGAGTTCCCGCGCCATCGCGTCACCGTGAACCTTGCGCCGGCGGACATCAAGAAACAGGGTCCCGTGTACGACCTGCCGATCGCGCTTTCCCTGCTTTTGGCGCGCGGGGACATCGATCCGCATGTAGCCGACAACACGATGATCCTCGGCGAAGTGGCCCTCGACGGAACGTTACGGCCGGTCGCCGGCGTTCTCACGGCCGCGCTCACCGCGGCGAAACGCGGATTCACGAAACTGCTCGTGCCAGCCGAAAACGCCAACGAGGCCGCGGCGGTCTCCGAAATCCAAGCGATTGGGGTAACGACGCTACGAGAGGCCGTCGAGCACCTGAATGGAACCAATCCGATTCTGCCGTCCAAACGGAACGACGATACGAACGTGAACGCGTTCCCAATCGATTTTCGTGACATCAAAGGACAAATGCACGCCAAGCGGGGACTTGAGATCGCGGCGGCCGGAGCGCACAACGTGCTGCTCAAGGGACCGCCCGGCACGGGAAAGACATTGCTCGCACGATCCATCCCGTCGATTCTGCCGCCGCTCACGCGCGGCGAGTCGCTTGAGGTCACGTCCATCGCGTCGGTGGCGGGTATTTTGCCGCGCGGCGGCGGTTTAGTGAGCGCGCGTCCGTTCCGTTCGCCACACCATGCGTGTTCTGCCGTTTCGCGCGTCGGCGGCGGGGCATGGCCGAGGCCGGGAGAGGTCAGTCTCGCGCATCGCGGAGTGCTCTTTCTCGACGAACTGCCGGAGTTCTCACGACACGTGCTCGAACACTTGCGCCAACCGCTTGAGGACGGGGAAGTGACCGTCTCGCGCGCCGCGGCGACGCTCCGATTCCCGTCGCGCTTCCTGCTGATCGCCGCGATGAATCCATGCCCGTGCGGATTCGCGACCGACCCGAAACGCGCCTGCGTCTGCTCGGCTCGCACCGTCTCGATGTACCGACGCCGTATCTCGGGTCCGCTCCTCGACCGATTCGACCTCGTCATAGAGGTTCCGAACCTCGACGTCACGACGCTCGTCGGCGACACGCTGGCCGAAGATTCCGCGACGATCCGCGGACGCGTCGAGTCGGCGCGGTTGCGCCAGACCCAACGGTTCGTGGGAACGAACCTCTGCACGAACTCCGAAATATTCTCCTCCCGCCTGAAGGAACTCTGCCCAATCGATTCGTCCGGAAAGAAATTACTCGAGCGGGCGCTCGAATCGCAGTCCCTCTCGCCGCGCGGCTACAGCCGCGTCCTTAAGGTTGCCCGCACGATCGCCGATCTCGCTGAATGCGACGCGATCCTCGACACGCACATTGCGGAAGCGCTCCAGTACCGACTGACCGAGCCGAACGGTTGACGCGGCGGTAAATTTTTGCTAGGTTTTGACCAGGAGAAAACGATGCGACTCTCGTTCTTCGCGCTCATTCTCGCCGGATGCGAGCCGGCGCCCATGCCGCAACCGACCCCGACCGAAGTCACCGCGCAGGTGGCCGTGCAGGCCGCGACCTCGCGCGGCTACGTCATCCACATCTGCGCCAAGCCCGTCCGAGACGTCGCGCAAGTGGACGTGACCTGGAAGGGGATCAACGTCGTCGAGGGAAAGCCCGGCTGGTCTGATCCGCAGAAGCTCGCGCTCGTGATGCCGATCGATGCCAAGCTTTGCGGCAACCCGAACATCAGCTTCTCGCCGGCCGCCGCGACCAAAATCGCGATCCAGCTCGACGACATGTCGGCCGCCAGCGGGATCTGGATCAGGTATCCCTTCGCCGACTACGCGGATGACGACGCGAACCCGAACGCGTTCCTGTCCATCCCCACCACGGACGACGACGGATGGTTCACCTTCGCGGTGTACCCGGTACAGCGGGGCATCCCGATGATCCCGATCGGCACGGTGCGGCCGGGCCACGCGCTCACGCCGCCCATGGAAACGAAAGAGACGGTGCCCGCACCGTCTCCCGACTAGCCGTCTTATGCGGCTTTTTTCTTTTGCGCGACGATGAACAACTTCGTGAACGGATATTCCGTCTCCATGTGCGGTGGGCGCCGATTGACGTTTTTGATCGTGAAGCCCGCTTTCCGAAGATACGCGGCCATTTCCTTTTCCGTAATCAGATTGATGAACATGTTGATCTTACGGTTGTACACCACCGGATAGAACCCGTCCTTCTGCATCACGTGGCGCGGCTCCTGGAGCGCGAGGTACAGGTAGCCGCCCGGCTTCATCACGCGGTTGATTCCGGCAAGCGCGTCCGGCACGTCGCCCTCCGGAATGTGGATGATGGAATACATCGCGAACACGCCGTCGAACGTCTTGGCGGGAAATGCGAGCTTACGCAAATCCATGCGATGAATGCGCACGGCCGGGTGTTCCTTCTTCGCAAGCCGCACCATCTCCGGCGAAAAGTCGATGCCGGTCACGTCGAGCTGATGGTGCGAGGACATCTCCTCGGACATCTCGCCCGTGCCCGCGCCGATATCGAGGATCTTCTGTCCGGGCGAGAACAGCGCCAGGAACGGCTCGATGAATCGATGATCGAGCGAGCCCGAACGTACCTTCTTGATATAGCTCTTCGCAATCTGCTTGTACGCCTCCTGCACGCTTTTCGACAGGGCTTCTTCGTTCTTCATACCGCCGCATTATACCAAAAAGACGGCGATTGCCGTCTATTTGCCGAACCGCCGTTGTCGGGAATCGAACTCCGCGATGGCCGCGTCGAGATCTGTCTCGCCGAACGCGGGCCAGTGGACGTCGACGAAGAGGAGCTCGCTGTACACGCCGCACCAGGTGAGGAAACCGGAGAGACGCTCCTCGCCGGACGTACGGACGATGAGGTCGGGGTCGGGAATTCCGGCCATCCACGTCTTCGACGCGACCAGTTCCTCGGTCACGTCCTCGGGCTTCATGCCGCCCGCGACGATCGCCTTCACCGCGTCGACGATTTCGGCACGGCCGCCGTAGTTGATGCAAATGTTAATTTGTCCGCGCGCGTTGTTCGCGGTCTTCGTCTCCGCGGCGCCGATGGCGGAAACCAATTTCTCCGAAAGTCCCTCGCGACGGCCGATCACGCGCAGCCGAATGTCGTTGTCCATATAGAAATCAACCTCGGCCGTCAGCGCGTGATGCAGCAGGTCCATGAGGTAGCCGACCTCCTCCTCGCTGCGTTTCCAATTTTCGGTGGAGAACGCGAACACCGTGAGGTGCTCGATGCCGCGGTTGAGCGCGGCGACGCCGATGGCCTTCACGTTGTCGTACCCGCGGCGATGTCCCTCGAGCGTCGGAAGCCCGTGCTCCTTGGCCCAACGACGGTTCCCGTCGAGGATGATTCCGAGATGTTTGATCGGCATAATGCCGACCGACAGTACCAGATCAACCGTTCTTTCGCAACGCCCACCACCCGATCAAGAGACCGATGATCCAGACGGCCGCGAGCGCGTCGAGGAGGCGCATGCGACTCTCAAATTCCTTCCAATCCGTCCACCCGCCGCGCTTCCAGCTCCACCGCCGCCCGAACACGACGAGTGCCGCGAGCGCGACGAATCCGACGATCGGAATCAGCGACAGCAGAAACCATCCGTACAATCGCGAACCGAGCGCGAATCCCTGCGTGAAAAACAGCGCGCCGAGCGAAGGCCGCCGCAACGACTTTGCGCGCGCCACTTCGCTCGGCTCGACGATGAGCTCAATCCCGCACGCATGGCACTTCGCCTTGAGCGCGTCGATCTCGGCCTTGCAGTTGGCGCAGGTGGATTCCATATGGGGGCAGTATAACAAAAAAGAGACCCGGGGTGGGTCAGGCGTTGAAGAACTCGCCGAGGGCGGCCTGGCGGGCACGGTCGATCGACCGGTCTCCGTCGAACGGAAACGACTCGATGACCGACGTGATGAACGCGAGGTAGTCGGGAACAGCCGCGATCGCGGACCGGGTCGCGTCCACGATTGTGCCCGTAACGTAGGACGAGCCGCCAAGACGCGTATCGAGGCGAAGCCCGCCGGCGTCCAACACGCGTCGGCCCGCCGGGAATACGTCGTAGGAGAACGAGACCGGTGGATCACCCGCGTCATCGATGGGTCGGCCGCGCAGATCGACGATCTTGAGGGCAAACGTCGGACCGTCGACCCCGCGCCGTGCGGCCTGCGGGCCGAGACAGGAAACTCCCAAGAGTGGGAAATGCGCGCCGGACGTGACCGCCAGGAAATCATGATCCTTGATCGCGGCGCATCCGAGCATGCGTCCGTTCTCACGGAACGTGCCACCCGTCTCCATGACGAGCACGTGCTCGATGTTCTCATAATTGACCAACGTGCCCGTGGCCTCTTCGACCTCCCGGAGCATCGCGACGAACGCCACCCAATGCGGCGACGAAATACGCTGCATGACACCCTCCTTTCGGCCCAAGGATCCTGCCACGGCGCGAATGAATCGTCAACCGAAAAGGCAGAGCGCGGATGCTCTGCCTTTCTCTGGTCTATCGCACGTAGTTCAGCGGGTTCTGGAACTTCCCGTTCACGATCACTTCGAAGTGCAAGTGTGTGCCCGTGGAACGTCCCGTGGAACCGGTAATGGCGATGGTCTGGCCGGCCGTGACCACATCGCCCGCATGGACGAGCAGCTTCGAGTGGTGCGCGTAGCGCGTCACCACACCGTTGCCATGATCGATTTCCACCGTGTTGCCGTAACCCGTTCGCCAGCCGGAGTAGATGACCACCCCGTCGGCGGCCGCGTAGCTGTGCGTCGAGTAATCGCCGTCGAGGTCGACGCCCGTGTGCTTCCAACCGAAGTTCTGCGTGATGACGTGCCAGTCCGTCGGCCACGTCCACGTGCCGCTCGTTTCGCCGTCGCCCTTCGGCGCGGCGAACGGGGTCCACTTGCTGAATCCCTGCGCGTCGCTTACGGCCGTGCCGCCCGGCGACGTGAAGAGCGACGCGAGAGGCTTGGTGGCCGGACGAACCACCGGTGCCGGCGGTTCGCCCCCCGGAAGCATGAGCTCATCGCCCACGCGAAGGTCGTCGGCGCTCCCGAGCTTGTTGAAGGCGATGATCTGCGCCGCGTCCGTCCCGTACGTGTTGGCGATCTTGTTCACCGAATCACCCTTCTTCACGGTATACAGCACGCCGTCGACCGGTGGGATGTTGAGGCTCTGGCCCGGGCGGATCGTGCTTCGGAACGTGAGGTTGTTGGCCCAAAGCAGCGTGCTGAGGCTCAAGCCGAACTGGTCTGAAATGCCACCGAGCGTGTCACCGTCGGCCACGGTGTACGGTTCGACGGCATCGCGTGGCGCGACGGAAAGGGAACCTTCGGAAAGGGTGGGCGAAGCAATGGATCCACCAAGCGTGGCGACATACGACTCGCCCGCATAGTCCAAGTCGACATGTGCGAGCACATCGATCGCCGGATCGTCCATATAGGACGTCGCGATCGCGTCCGGATTGCTCGTATCCGTCGCCGACACGACTTCGATGGTCTGCGCGTCGCCCTGCGCCACGAGCGCATACAGCATGGAGTGCGAACCAAACGTCTCGGCGCGTACCTGCGTCTGCGACAGATTGGCGGAAGAGGCCACCGCGGCGATGGCGATGACGGCCGCGTGCACGGCATAGCGGTTAGAGACGAGATACAGGATGCGGTTCTTCGCCGGAAGCAAGACGTGCGCAAGTTGGCGCTGGGCGAAAAAGACGAGGCGATACGCCGGCACGCCGACCATACGAATCAAAAACCGCCCAACGACCGACACGGGCTTCACGAACGGACGGACGACTTTCATCCCGTGTCGTTTTACCAGAATCAGGCCGCGCAGGGCGGACAACAGAATCTTCACGAAAAATTGCTTGATGCCGAATGCGATATGGGCAAACCCTCTTCGAATTTAGCAGCGGCGACAGAGTATCACGTGGGTCTGTTTTTGTCAATGAAATATGTCTGAATTTTGTCTCAACCCAGCGAAATCACTAGGTGCGTCCGTAGGCATCTTCGAACCGTTCGATGTCGTCCTCGCCAAGGTAATGTCCAAGCTGAACCTCGATGATCACCAAGGGGGAATCCTCCCGGTTTTCAATGCGATGTTTCGCCATCGCGGGCACGAATATCACCTGGCCGACCCGAAATTCCGACACCACGTCGTCGAGCGTCACCGTGGCGGCGCCGCGAACCACGACCCAACGCTCCGAGCGCTGTTTGTGCCGCTGGTACGACAATTTGCCGCCCGGAATCACGGTCAGACGTTTTACCTGGAACCCCGTGTCCGCGTCGACGATGTCATAGCGTCCCCACGGACGGACGTTCTCCGGTTGCTGCTCGTTCATACGTGGAAAGTCTTATAGGTCAGCCGATGGGCCGCGCACGGCCCATGTTCCTTAATCGCGTCGCGGTGCGTCTTCGTTGCGTATCCTTTATGGACGTGGAATTGGTAGGCCGGGAACTGGGCCGAAAGGTCGAGCATCATCCGGTCGCGCGTCACTTTCGCGATGACGGACGCGGCGGCGATGGATTTCACCAGGCTGTCGCCGCGAATGATGCCTTGCTGCGGAATCGAAAGGCCCGGAATCGTCCATGCATCGACGAGCGCGTAGTCCGCGCCGGCAATTCCTTCGACCGCCCGCCGCATGGCGAGCAAGTTCGCCGGACGGAGGCCGAGCGTCGTAATCTCCTCGACCGACACCGACCCGACGGCCCACGCGGTGGCGCGCTCGACGATCAAATCGTACAGCTCGTCGCGTTTCGAAGGCGAAAGAAGCTTGGAATCGTTCACTTCGCCCAGACGGGAATCAAACGGGAAGACAACGGCCCCAGCCACCAACGGCCCGGCAAGCGCCCCACACCCGGCCTCGTCAACCCCGACAATGACGCGGAATCCACGCGAAATCAAGTCACGTTCGTATTGGAATGTCGGGAGCGTGACCATGTAAATCGATTATACACCCGCCGTTGACGATGGACGGGGGACCGCCGTACAGTCTCCGCGGGAGAAATGCCATGCCGTGGAAACTGACCAAACGCATGAAAGATCGCGTACGCAAACTGTTCGGCCGACGCGTCGAGAAGCCGGTGGACCGGAACGCAACGAGTCCGGCCGAGAAGCTCGTCCAACTCGTCCTGCTCGACGCGCTCCGCAAAAACGCGAGCGAGATCCTCATCGTCTTCGGACGCGACTGGACCGGCGTGCCGCTCACGATGGCCCGTTCGCTCCGCGAACGATGCTCGGTGTTCTACATGATCGACGGCGTACCGCGCGAGGTGATGTGCCCGCCCGAAAGACTGTCCGACGAGATCGTTGAGTGCGTGATGAAGCGGCTCACATACGATTACCGGGCCGAACCGGGCATCGAGAACCCGACTGAATTCAACTTCGTGCCGCCGCCACACGACGCGTTCGCGGAAGGCCCGCCGGTCAACGCCACGACCTTCCGGGTCGAGCTCTCGAACGAGAACGACGCGGCCGTACTCATCCTGCGCCCTATCTGAGGCCATCGCCTCGGATTTTTTCTTTTCACGACGCTTTTCCCCCTAAGATTGACGTTTTCCCTTTATTTTTCTAGAATGCGGTCACTATGAACTCCATTCTCTCTTATGCCATCGGCGCGGCGGTGCTTGCGATCGCGTACGGTGCGTACCTTACCCAGTGGATTCTCAAACAGCCGTCCGGTGACGGCAAAATGAAGGGGATCGCCCTCGCGATCCAGGAAGGCGCGAACGCTTACATGGCGCGCCAGTACAAGACGGTGGCTGCCATCGGCGGCGTCATCTTTATTCTCCTCGGCGCGTTCCTCGATTGGGAGATCGCCGCCGGGTTCCTGGTCGGAGCGATTTGCTCGGGCCTCGCCGGTTTCATCGGCATGTCGGTTTCCGTCCGCGCCAACGTGCGTACCACGGAAGCCGCGAAGTCGGGCCTTGAGAAGGCACTCGACGTCGCCGTGAAGGGCGGATCGGTAACCGGCCTGTTCGTGGTCGGTCTCGGTCTCCTCGCGGTCGCGGGCTTCTACTGGTTCACGGGCTCGACGCACGGCCTCATCGGCCTTTCGTTCGGCGGCTCGCTGATCTCGGTGTTCGCTCGTCTCGGCGGCGGCATTTTCACGAAGGCCGCGGACGTCGGCGCCGACCTCGTCGGCAAGACGGAAGCCGGCATTCCGGAAGACGACCCGCGCAACCCGGCGGTCATCGCCGACAACGTGGGCGACAACGTCGGCGACTGCGCCGGCATGGCGGCCGACCTCTTTGAGACCTACGCCGTGACGACCGTCGCGGCCATGGTGCTCGGCGGCCTCCTGTTCCCAGGCAACGAGACGGTGCTCCTCTATCCGCTCGCGCTCGGCGCGGTCGCGATCGTGGCCTCCATCCTCGGCAGCTTCTTCATCAAGCTCTCCCCGTCGAAGAACATCATGGGCGCGCTGTACAAGGGCCTCGCCGCGGCGGGCGTCCTCGCGGCCGTCGGGTTCTACTTCGTCACCCGGCAGCTGATCGTCGGCACGGCCGGCCCGAGCCCGATGGGCATCTTCTACTGCGCGCTCGTCGGCCTTGCGGTCACGGCGCTGCTCATCATGATCACCGAGTACTATACCGGCACGCAGTTCAGCCCGGTGAAGAAACTCGCGGAGGCCTCGCAGACGGGCCACGGCACCAACGTCATCGCGGGCCTCGGCCTCTCGATGAAGGCCACCGCGCTCCCGGTCATCACCATCGTGCTCGGCATCCTTATCGCGTTCTCGCTCGCGGGCCTCTACGGCGTCGCGATCGCGGCCATGGCCATGCTTTCTCTCACGGGCATCATCGTGGCGATTGACTCGTTCGGCCCGATCACGGACAACGCCGGCGGCATCGCCGAGATGGCGGAGCTTCCGGACTCCGTGCGCGACGTCACCGATCCGCTCGACGCGGTCGGCAACACCACGAAGGCGGTCACGAAGGCGTACGCCATCGGATCGGCCGGCCTCGCGGCGCTCGTCCTCTTCGGCGACTTCGTCCACACGGTCGAGAACGCCGGCGGCAAGATGGACATGAACCTCTCGAACCCGTACGTGATCTCCGGACTGTTCCTCGGCGGCATCATCACCTACCTCTTCGGCGCGATGGCCATGGAGGCGGTCGGCCAGGCGGCCGGCTGCGTGGTGGCGGAAGTGCGCCGCCAGTTCAAGGAGATCCCGGGCATCATGGACGGCACGGGCAAGCCGGACTACGGCGCGGCCGTGGACATCGTCACGAAGGAGGCCATTCGCAAGATGGTCGCCCCGGCGCTCCTCGCGGTGTTCGCCCCGATCGTGGTGGGCGTCGCCCTCGGCGTCGACGCGCTCGGCGGACTCCTCATCGGTTCCATCATCACGGGCCTCTTCGTCGCCATCTCCATGACGACGGGCGGCGGCGCGTGGGATAACGCGAAGAAGTTCATCGAGGCGGGCAACTACGGCGGCAAGGGATCGGACGCCCACAAGGCGGCCGTCACCGGCGACACGGTCGGCGACCCGTACAAGGACACGGCGGGCCCGGCCATCAACCCGATGATCAAGATCCTCAACATCGTCGCGTTGCTGATCGTCGCGTTCATCGTCTAGTCGACTTACAAACCGCTCCGAAAGGGGCGGTTTTCGGTTGACAGAAATCGGATTTACGCGCACGATCCCTCCGCTCTCTGGAGAAGCATGTTCCCGATTCTCAGACACCCCGACCTCCCCCAGTCCTTCGTCGCGACCGTCGCGGCGCTGTGTAACGAGGCGGCGCGGCGCAAGGCCACGTACGTCGAGATCCACTTCTATGACGACGTGACCGTGCGCGACGACGGCGAGGCGTACGGCGAACGCGCGCAATGGTGGATCCGGCAGATCGGCATCGACGAGGACGCGGTGGTCGACGACGGCAGCAAATGGCCGCTCGGCATCTACGCCGGGTTGCGCCACACGCGGCACGTCTCGGTGTCGACATGGCCCGCTCTCGGCGAGTCGCGCCTCGCGGACACCCTGACGTTCGACCGGATGTCGGCGTTGCGTCCGAACTGGGGCCGCACCCTCATCCCGCCCGCGACCAACAGTCCGCCGGCCCACGGCGTCGCCGTCGCATGGAAGAACCTCGATGCCGGAGCCCAACTTCCCGAGCTGTTCGACCGACTCAAGGCGCAGCTCCGCGAACAACTGACGGAACCGGTCGCGAACATGATCCGCCTTCGCATTCCGGCATTGCATGGCTTTCGCAGCCTCAGCTGATCCGCTCGGCTCGTCACACGACGAGTTTTTTCTTTGGGGTATACTGCAAATGATATGGCCCACATCGCCCTCATCCACGGATTCGCCACCGGACTCGACCTCTCCGTCATCCGTGCCGCGCGCGGCACGGAGGCGGGGTTCTTCGGGTTCACGGACCTGATCGAAAAGGGAATCGCGAAACCGTTCCGATGGGACGAGCGCGAGTCGCTTTCATTTTGGAAATCGCTGTCGCCGCTCACGTACCTCGCGGTCTACAAACGCGAGGCTGAGTCGATCCGTTCCGAAACGACGCTCGCGGCGCTCGACGCGTTCTTCAAAGACGAAAAGCCGCGCGTCGTCGTCTGCCATTCGATGGGCTGCGCACTGCTTCTGTCGTACCTGTCGCGACGCGCGCTGCCGCCGTCCGTGCGACACGTCGTGTTTATCCAGGCCGACATCCCGCGCGACATGACGCTCCCAACGTCTGCGAACGTTACCTGGCACAATCTCTTCTGTCCCTGGGACCCGACGCTCTTCGCGTCCTCGCTCTACCACCGGTCGGTTCGCGCCGGCCAAACCGGCCTCAAAGACCCGCGGGCAGCCAACCGGCTCACCCCGCTCTGGCGCGGAATCAACCTGCACACCGCGACCATCAGTGATCCGCGCATTGCCGCATGGACGATGCGACAGGATTGACAATTCTTCCGAAATCCGGTATAACGCGTCCGCCAACCCACAAACAGGGAGGATGGCTTCAATGCACTTGGAACTACCGAATCGACCGGGCGCCCGCGTGGGCATCCACATGCCGCCAGCCATTGTAGGCCGGTGGGAAAACGGGGAAGAAGTGGGCAACGGTCTTCCACCATACGAGCAGATCGAGGCGTTCCCCGTCGACGACTACCCCGCCCTCCCGGAAGAATGGGCGCGGTCGGGCGACGGGATGCGGAGCCACGTCATCGGGCTCAAGAACGGCAAGGGGATGTGGTTCGACTTCCGCGCCCTCACCCAGCTCGATCGCGAGATGGCCGTACGTCTGGCAGTGCAGGGCGTGTGCGCCCTCACTGGCCACCCCACGGACGCAGAGAACGGGGGCGACGAGATGGCGCTCATCCAGTTCCGCAATCGCTGTCTGCGCCACCCGCACGTCGCGTTCGGACCGGATCGGTTCTGCAGCGAATGCGGCTACAAATGGCCGGCGCAAAACTACCTGTCGACCACGGGCACTGACGCCCGGTTCGGCGTGGTGCTCTGGCTCGACGGATTCTGCAAGACGACCGGAAAGGTACACCAGTTCCTGGTGACGGCCAACACGGCCGACGGTGTGGCCTTCCAGATCCTCGGTGACCGACGAAAGCTCTACTTCGAGGTCGCTCTCTACGAGAGCGTGAAGCCCAAACCCCCGCCGGTCGCATACCGGTCGTCCAGCCGCTTCCTCGGGGGCGGGTTGACGGGTGGCGGCGCCCCAGAATCGTTCGGAGGCTTCCTCGGCGGCGGCGAGGCGTACCGCGGCGGTCCGTCGCGCGGCTTCGAGCCTGTGCGTCGCTCGATGCGGGCGGCGGAAGTCGAACAGCTCGAGATCGGCGCGGGCGCCGTCATCAACCAAGTCGTCGGCGTCGACCCGAATCCCATCGGGTTCTGGGAGCCGCGGCCCGTCGGTAGCTTCCGGATCTACTACATGCCCGAGAGCCAACTCGCCCCGATCATCGCGGCCGGTCGGTCCTCCAAGCACCATCGCGAGGGCTTCCTCGGCGGCCTCCGGAAAGTCGGCGATCCTCACACGGGCGGCGGCAACACCACCACCTGATCCCATCCGGGATCTCTTTTTTTACGCGAATCGATTGACAAAACGGCCAAAATGTGGTATCTTGGCCGTCCGATCTCGCCCTGTCTGCGGGGCAACGACGATCGGCCACTCCACACGAGGAATCACCATGAGTCGTGCCCTGACGCCGGTTTGGACCGGTCCGAAGCACTCGAATCCCCGCAACAGAACCACCCGGAACTGGAAGACCGGCAAGTACGGCGACCTCCTCGCCACACCTGCCCTCTCCGGCGACCACCTCATCGGATTCAGCCGAATCGAGATGAGGTCTGGCGAGTGGTTCTTGCCCCTCTCGGGCATCGTCGACACCGTCGTAACGCGCGGAAAGAACCACGACGGGGATCAAGTCCAAACGGGCCTGAGCTTCGTCGGGTGGGACAACGACGCATCAGCCAACGGCTGGCGCGTCGCCTACCACGTCGAATGCGACCTCCTCGGAGGGACGTTCGCCGTTCACCGCATCGACGTCGCCCCCGACGTCGACGACGGCAGCGAGCCGCCCGCGCTCTTCAACGACGGCACCGGTCCGGAGTCCCTGCCCGCCTGACCAGCGGTGCTTTTTTTATGCGGGAGGATTGACACGGAGGCGTTTTTTCGGGGGTCTCTTTTTTTACAACAAAAGAAAAAAGCCACCGAGATTCGGTGGCTAGGCCATGCGGCCGGCGGCACGCTTGGCGGCCGCGATGACGCCGGCGATCTGCTGCGCGGTGAGCAGTCGGTGCGCGCCGTACTGCTCGGCGAACGTCCGCCAGGCAGACCGATCGCAGAGCGGAATCGTCCGGCGTACGGCGAGGATGGCTGCGCGATCCGCGTTCTCCACCGGCTGCAGTCGGCCGCTCGGGTCGGACGGAGTGGCCGTCCGACGCCGCTCGGGAGGCCATCCATTGCGCGACGCGTGCGACCGGCGCGCGGACGCCGACCGATCCGCGCGGTTCTGCATGGTGAGCACGTGCGCCACCTGCGTCGGGGTCAGGCCGAGCTCGACGCACACCGCGTCGCGCTCATGGTGGAGCCACGCCATCTCATCCACGTCCGCGCGGCGGAACCGGATCGTCTCGCGGTCCGCGTCCGCGACCTCGCGTCGCTTCTCGCTCGGGACGACGATGACGTCGACCCCCAGGTTTCGCGCGAACGCACGATGGAGCGCGAGCTCGCGGGCGACGCCGAGGTCCTCACGAATCCGGCACTGCAGCGTCTTCAGTCGATCCTGCATGATCTGCCTCTCACTGGTTGTTGATCGTCACGTCCATGCCTTCCTTCGACACGAACGTCAGAGGGGCACGCACGGCGAGATCCCACACCTGCCGAAGCAGATCGCGCATGGTCAGGCCATCGGCGTGCTCTACCTTCCAAAACTTCAGGAACCACGTCTGCATCGGCTGGTGCTGCGGCGAATAGTAGAGGATGTGGCGGAATGCGGTAGGCCACAGCCGGACGGTCCGGCGCTCCAGCCGATCCGCCAACGCGCGGTCGCGAACGAGATTCCCCTCACCGGTACCGTCCTTCAGCCGTGACTCAATCTGCTTGAGCGCGGGGGAAAGCTCGTCGTGAAGATACGCGAGGTCAAGCGTTCCCGGACCCTCCTCACGCGGTTTTATGAGTCCCATCCCGATAACGGTCCACCACAGGTACCCAAGCTCGCGCCACAGGTGCGAGAATCGCTTCACGCCATTGCGCGTGGACAGCATGGCAGCGACCACGTCGTAGCGTTGCTGCATCGTCTCGATCTGCGTGGCGACCTGGTCGACGTCATCGATGCCAGATGCGAACTTCGACGCGTTCGCAAGGCCGGTCCGAAGCCCGTACGCGCGGGCCGCGTAACTCGTCACGGCAAGACACGCGGGTCGTTCGTCATCGGGCGGCATCACGCGGAAAAGAGCGAGGATCTGGTTGACGTGGTTGTCATAGCTGCCCTCGAGGTCCGCCCACGCGAACGAAAGACGACCAATCCTCTCGCGAGCGAGGATATTTACCGCGTCGAGCGGCGTCCCGGCAATCACGCGAATACCGGCGGCGGACCGAACCACGCCGCGGAGGCGATCAAGCTCGCGCTCGACGCCGATGAGCTGGCGGGGGACCAGCCCCTTGGCCAGGTAGCCGGGAAGCTCAAGGTTCTCGACGCCCGGCATATAGAGGCCAACCGGTTGGTTGGTCGGAAGGTCAAAGGACGCGGGGAGGAAATCCATCCACGCGTTCCGCACTCGGTTCTTCGGCGGATTGTCGTGGCTGTGCATGTGTCTCCCATTCTCGCTTGAGGCGAGGGAAAACCCTAGCAATTCCTTGACGGAACGTCAAGAATTCGATAGGGTCATTTTCTGTCCGCACATCGGACAGGGAGGATCAACATGGGAAAAGGACCCAGGGGAAACGGTGCGATCAAGGCATACCAACTGGCGCAGGCAAGGATCGCGCAAGGATCCGGCACGGAAGGAACGGGCCTGTTCGTCCACGGGATCGCGGTCAGCGCCCCGCTCTCGATCGACATGAGGCTCGAGGAATACGAGCGGCGATTCGACCCGCGCTTCGCCCGTTCAATCCGCGAGATGCTCCACGCCTACGCCGCGGAGCGGGCCGCGCAGGCGAACATCCTGCCGAAGAAAGCTTTCCGCGAGGTTCGCGACGGACTTCGGAATCGCTTCAAGCTCGGGGAGGACGACGCGCTGTACCTGCTCGCCGACGCATGGAAGTCGGGCGTGAGGACGCCTTCGTTCGAAAGCGGCACGTCGTACCTTCACGGATTCCTGACGCGCATGGGTGCGGAACACGTCGCCGAGAAAGATCGCTTCAACGCGGTCTGGCGGTTATGGAACATGCATCTCCGGTTGCTCCGGACGCACTTCACCTGCGTCGGCACGTCGGACATGAAGCCCGAAACCCTGCTGCGCGCGCTCGACCTGTGGCACGCGACGGACGTGAACGTGGCTCCATGCCACGCGATGCGCGCGGATGAGTTCCGGACGCGATTGGAATTCCCAGACGTTCTCTTGCGTGAT
>DAISXX010000006.1:0-17718 GCA_036825695.1 Patescibacteria group bacterium
TGGCGGTTCCGGGAACGCAGTCCGGCATCGGCGTCGCCTTCGGACTCGCGAACGTCCATTACGCGAGCGAGTTCGAACACCTTCCCAAGAAGGAACAGGTGCACATGTTCGCCGTCTCGCCCGGAGGAAATACGGCGTTCCCGGGCAATGAACTGGTCGAGAAGGGCGAGCAGTGGGAACGCTTCGCCGTGACGCCGGTGGACTCGATCGTCACGCCGTTCAACTCCGACTGGGGAGCCAGCGGCATGGCGCGCCTGACCGTTCCGTATCGTGAACACATTTTTTACATGGAGGCGCTTTATGACCGCCTGAGCCGCGACCAGGAACGCGTCATGGTCGTTGGAAACGGCGGACATTACTCGGTGATGGAAGTAAACGAGGCCCTAAAGCGCGGCTTCGATCTCATGCTCATCCGTGACTCCGGCCGATTCGCCGAAGCCGCTTCGGCCGCGCTCGCTTCGGGCGAAACGCTTTGGGATGGCAGTCCGGCGTCCGTCGCGCGCGTGATCGAGCTCGTCCGATCCGTCGGCGAGCCGGGAGCCGTGGAAGAGTTTCTGAAAAAGGACTTCGGCGCCGATCCGATCGCGCCCACCGAAAACCAAGCCGCGTTCCGCATTCTATTCTTCGAATTCCTTCGTCTCGCCACCCAAACGAAGGCGACCATCACGCTCACGTCGCAAACCACGCTCGAATCCGACCTGCGGGCGCGCATGCAAAAATAAAAAGAGGAGTTCAGGCGTACCCGAACTCCGTGGGTGAGGAGAGCCGAAGCCACCCTCGATGGGTTCCCCAATGGAAGCTAGTCCACGGGAGTTCCCATGCTCTCATTGATCCGGAGACCTCTGAGAGCTATTGTTGTTGGGCGTGACGCCCTGGTACTTCTTGCCGAAGACCTTCTCGGTAATGTACCACATCACCGACGAATCATCCGGGGACTGGAGGACATACCCCCCGCTCCCGATCTCGGTCTCGCCTTCGTGGTTCACGAACTTCGAACCGGCGGCCTCGGTGGCCACCTGCCCGATCACGTTGGCCGCGCGGGTCTTGCGCGCGAGCACCACCTTCACGTCCGCGAAGCCGCGCTCGGCCCAATAGGCCTTGAGGAACGCGGCGCGCTCGTCGCTGCCGTCGAGCTCCTCACCCGTCTCGTAGAACGTGGCGAACTCCTGGTTGGGGTACGAGTCCCCGACGGCATCCTGGGCGATGTGCCAGGTCCCTTCCGCGATGTCGAGCGCCTGGCCCTCCCCCCAACTGGCGGGGCGGGCGATGGTGGCGGCCGCGGGCGCGATGCACGCGGCGACGTCGGGACCGACCTTGGGGAGGGCGATGCCGGCGGAATTCTCGACGAACAGGGGGAGGTTGGTGACAGAGTACAGAAACATTGATCTTCTCGTGGTGATTTCCCACGGAAGTCCCGAAACGCTTGGGCCGTTTCTGCCATTGTGCCTCGAGACCGTCGGCGCCAGCTGAGAACGCTGGTCCGCGGGTCCGACTATTTCTCCAGGCGGAACTGCCAGGAGTCGCGTAGGTTAACAAAAAATGATCGTTTTGTCAATAGCTCTACGTCCATCGGCAAAGAACCATTGACATTTCGGTGCATTTTGGGTATCCTGCCGCTCTCCCGTCGGACGATCCGATGGGCAATTCACACAGGAGTACGCCATGAACTTCGCCTCGTCGCTGGAACCGCGACGACCCATCGACCTGTTCCTGACCGGAGCACAGCGCTCTTGCCGATACGTCCGTGAGATCGATGACGCGCTCGGCGTCGTGCTCACGAGCGACGACCCGCGCCTCGACGCGCACGGCCACTTCCCCACCTACTTCGGAATCGTGCCGATCCGCAGGAGGTATGCGTCGAACCCGGTTCTCTCGGACCTGTTCACGCGACACGAGCTGACCCACACGCGCGCCTTCCGCCAGGTATACGGCCGGGTAACGAACTTCCAGGACTGGACGCGCCAGTCCGTGCGGATCGAGCTGCGCGCGAGCCTCGACAGCGAGTGCTACGTGTACCTCGAGATTCCGGGGCTTCGTGCCGTGGCATTCCGTCACGAGATCTGGATGGACCGGTTCCTCGGCTCGAGAGACCGGTCGGGAATCCGCCGCCTGCTCGTCGGAAAGCTGCTCGCGACCCGGTTCGGCCGCGAATGGATCCGTCGCCAGCGGCTCCGCGCGATGAACGATCCGGACTTCGACGACTACGTCGAGCACCAGATCTGGAACTACGGCCAGCAGAACATGAAGTGGTGTGCCGCCTGGGGCCGCCCGGTCGGCTATGGCCCGTTTGTCGAACGCGCCGCCTGGCGCGTGGTGGAGGACCACATGGCCGCTCTCCGCCCCGGAACTCCCGGCTGGGTCGATCGTCACCGCGACTGGCTCGAACTCGTCACGGATCCCGTGAGCGGCGTCCCGTTCGACCGCCAGGCCAAGGCGTTCGATCCGATCTACGAGGAGTCGATCCGCAACTTCGGCAACGACGTCCTGACGTCCTAGCCCCACCGCATCGCGCGGCGGGGATTTTTTATCCCGGCCGGATTGACGATGCCCTGTGCCCCTGTTAGTCTCGATTCCGGAGAGTGACCCATGGATGGACATCCTGGAACTTCTCGCCCGCGTTCGGGCGACCCTTCCCTCGCTCTGGCGCGAGAACGACGCGTGGACGGCCGAGCGCCTGGTCGTACGGCCGCCCGAGGTGACGCGATTTCGCCGCGACGCGCTCGTCGGCGGCACGCGCGTCCGCGTGACGCTCGAGATGATCTCCGGACCGTTCCTGATGGAACCGCACGCGCATGAAGGCCCGATCGCGTCGGAGCTGATCGACGGTCGCCTGACCGTGAACTTCGGCCGCGAGGAGAACGGCGTCGTCCGCATGACCGAGTCGCGGCAGATCAGCCGCGACCGCGCCGACGCCGGCATCGCCCACGCCGCGGCGTCGAGCTACGCCTTGTGCGATCGCGCCGACGCTCACGGCCTCTGGATCGGCCCGCCCGCGGTTCGCGTCCTGACGGTGGTCGGTCCGGCCTGGGACGACGTCGCGCCGCCCGCGCCTTCCGAGGCGAAAACGCTGCCGGCGATGACCGTCACGATGGAGCGCATCGCGTGGACCAAGATTCTCCGCAACATCTCGTATCTCGACTAACCACCCGGCGCCACGGGCGGTGTTTTCTTACCCGAACGCAAAAAAAAGACCGACACGGCGTGTCGGAGTGTGACTAGGCCTCCGCGGGCTCCTGGTCCGAGAAGGCGGCGAGATCGTCGAGGTCGTCGAGCGAGAGAACCCCGACTCGGATGCCGCGCCGGCCGAGAAGCTGACCGAGCAGATCGGCGACCGATTTGGCATGAAGCACCGTTCCGTCGCACGGCTTGCCGACGTCGCCGTCGGGGAGCGTGACCGTGAGCGAGGACCCGGCCTCCGCAAGCTCGATCCGAAGCCGGCGGAGCTGGCTGAGCTCGATGTCGGGAAGGATCGCGCCGGCAACGCGCTCGAGCGTCTCTGCGAACGCGCCGAAGTACGGGTTGCCGCAGGTGAAGGACGGGGTGATGAGCCCGACGAACTCGGGCGAGGCAAGGCGGCCCAGACGATCCTTTCCGCACCCGCCACAGTGGCAGGTCACCGGGCGGACGCCGGGCACCAGCAGGTCGTCGCGGTCATTCCGCGCCGCGAGCCGAAGACCGATCGCGCTTCCGTTCGCGACCGCCGTGGACAGGTCGATGGACTGCGAGAACATCCGTACCCCGTCGGCAAGCGAGGCCGATGCCGCATGAACGATGTGGCCGATCGCCACCGCGGCCGCGTCTTGATTTTCCGCGACGTCGACGGACCGACCATCGACGGTGAGCGCGAACGTGCGCGGGTCGCCACCATTCTCCGTCCCCACGTAGACGGCGCCGTCCGTCATCCCGCGGAGTACCGCCTTGCGGAGGTACGCGACGATCGGCGTGTCGAACGCGGCGCCGCACGATGGCAGTACCGAGAACTCGAGCTCCCCGCCCTTGCGAATGAGCTTCACGGAGACCGCGCAGGTCTCCGTATCGATTCCGAACGCTTCCAAAAGACCACTGGCCATGAGATGCAACATTGCGTGTCTTCCTCTGCGTAGATCCGGGCGACTGCCGACCGGGAGCGAACACGATACTTCGGGACTGGCCAGCTGTCAACCGTCTGGTACACTACACGCGTATGGACCGAAAATCCTTCGAATCCCTCGTGAACGCAGCCATCGACGCCCTTCCCGACGACGTCTTCAACGCGCTCGACAACGTGGCGGTCTGCGTCGAGGACGACAGCGAGACCGGCGACCTGCTCGGCGAATACATCGGCGTGCCGCGTACCGAGCGCTCAGGCGACGAGAGCGGAATGCTGCCCGACAAGATCGTGCTGTACCGCGAGGCGATCTGCGACGAGTGCGGCGGCGAACCCGCGGAAATCGCCGAGGAAATCCGACGCACGCTGTGGCACGAGATCGCGCACCACCTCGGCTGGGACGACGACGTGCTGCATTCCGTGGAAACGAAAAAGGGCTGGAGATGATCTCCGGCCCTTTTCGCTTAATCGGCAAGCTTGTACGTGACGGTGACGTTCAGCGAAATCTCGTTCGTCCCGGCGAGCATCTCCGGAGCCTTGGAGGAAATGCCGCCGATCGAGTCGTACATGGCGTACGGCATCGGCCCGTTGTCCTGGTACTCGTTGTAGCCGACCACGCGCTCCAGCCGGACGCCGAGCGTCGCGGCGAGCGCGGCCGCCTTCTGTTCCGCGTCCGCGACGGCCTTCTCGCGCGCCTGCTTGAGAAGCGAGGACGTATCGTCGATGGTGAAGTTCGGTCCGGAAAGGTTGGTGGCGCCGTTCTTTCCCGCCGTGTCGAACACGGTCGAAACCTTCGCCGTATCGCGCACCTTCACGGTAAGCGTCTGCGTCACGACCCAGCCCTTCGACGTGACCTCGCCCGTGTCCGGGTCGTACACGTTGTCCTGGTATACGGAATAATCGCTCGTCTTCATGTCATCCTTGGCGACGCCGAGCGCCTGGACCGCGGCAATGAGCGCGTTGGTCGTGCCGGTGTTGGCAGCCTGCGCCGTGGCAACGTCCGCGCCCTTCGATTCCACGCTCATGCTGACCGACGCGATGTCCGGAATGCCCACCACCTTGCCGATCCCGTCGACCGTGATGTCGTGCTCGTACGGCACCGGCGCGTCAAGACGCTGTGTCATGCCGAGCGTCTGGCCCGTCTTGGCCATGAGGAACGTAATCAGAAACGAGAGCACGAGGAGAAGCGCGAGCGCGAACGGCTTGTTCTCGTGCCACGACGGCCAAACGGACGAAACGTGGTGCGCCGGCATGGCCGGCTTTTGTGGAATGGGCATATCCTCCTTGTTAGGTGTCTAAGTTGATTTCATTTTAGCATGCGTGACCGACTTCCACCAGAAGTACCCAACCACCACGAACGTCGCGAGCGGAGACATCCATTGCGGAATATGGAATCCGAACGCGTCGAGCAGCATGATCATGCCAAGAACCAGGATCGAATACATCGCGCCGTTCTTTATGTATACGTACTTCTTGATGCGCTCCACGTTCCCCATCGTAATCTGACGCACCACGATGGCACCAAGTCCGTTTCCAAGCAGAATGAGGGGCACCGAGAGCGTGAATGCGAACGCTCCGAGCACGCCATCGATGGAAAACGTCATGTCGATCACCTCCAGGTACAGGATTTTCGAAATGTCCCCGAGAGCCGACGACCCCGACATCATCTGTTTTTCCGCAAGCTCGGCGTTCTGCTTGAACCCATGGGTGATGAAAAACGCGGTGGAACCTACCACGGCGCCGAACGCCATGACCGGGTTGATGCGCAAGCCGTACCAAACGATCACGCACAGCACGATGGAAACGACCGCATAAAACCACACGCCTTGCTGGTAGAAGAATTTTTCCCCGATGATTCCGTACGACTTGGTCTCGAGAAACAGCCAATGGAAGAAGAGGAACACGAGGAACGTTCCGCCGCCCGCGAGCAGGATCGGGGCCGACGACTCCACCGCCGCGAGCACGGTCGGATCGCCGGAGAACGTAGCCGTCAGCGCGCCGATCGGGCCGAGCGACGGATTCACGGCGTACACGATGAGCCACGGGAGCAATCCGCGCACGACGAACACGGCGAACAGAATGCCCCAAAACAAAAACCACTTGCGCGCCTTCTGCCCCATGGTGTGCAGCACCTCGGCGTTGATGATGGCGTTGTCGATGGACGAGATGACCTCGAACAGACAAAGTCCGGCGACGGTCAGGAGGATGGAAACAAAATTCATACGTCGGTATTTTACCACGGCAAAAGAAAAAGCCGAGGAAGATATCCTCAGCCGTCTTTCGGTTCGAAATCAAGCGAAGCGGAGTTTATGCAGAACCGCTTGCCGCTCTTGCTTGGCCCGTCCATAAACAAATGCCCGAGGTGTCCGCCGCACGTCTTGCACCTCACTTCCGTGCGGCGCATGCCGTACGCGTTATCGTCGACGAGCTCGATGGCGTCGTTCGACGCGACCTCGGAAAAACTCGGCCAGCCCGTGCCGGAATCAAACTTGGTATCCGACGAAAACAGCATGGTGCCGCATGCGGCGCAGCGGTACGATCCGTCCGCATGGTTGTCCCAGTATTTGTTTTGGAAGGCCGGTTCGGTCCCGCACTGACGCAGCACGGCGTATTGCTCGGGCGTGAGTATTAGCTTCCATTCGTCATCATGCATACCGAATCATCATAACACAAAACCACTCCGCCGAAGCGGAGTGGTTTTGCGTAGGGGATCTACGCGCGGCGAACGTTCGCGGCGCGCGGGCCCTTCTCGGAGTCCTCAATGTCGAAGGAGACGGCGTCACCGACCTTGAGGTCGTTGAAGTCGACATCGATGAGGGAGGACATGTGGAAAAACACGTCCTTCTCGCCGCCTTCCGGCGTGATGAACCCGAAGCCCTTCTCGGTCATCGTCTTGATGGTACCGGTCATAGGTTTGGATTTAAAGGTGAATAGTCCGCAACCATGGGGCCTGCGGAAATCCGACCTCATTTCCACGAACGGCTGCTGTATTGCTTGTTGGCAGTATACGGGGCTTATGGAAATGTGTCAATAGGGAAAGAAAAAGACCCGAGACGACCTGTCAAGGGTCAGAGGTGGCGGATCCGGTCGCAGAGCGCGCGGACGAAACCGGTCGTTCCGACGATCCGCGTGCCGGACGGATAGAACCGGCGCAGATCACCCGTGACGGCGCTGCCGTCCATGATGAGGCTCTTCACCGCCGCGTCGATGCGGGCGGCGGCAGCGTTCTCGCCGATGTCGTTCAGCATTCGGACCGCGGACAGGATGAGCGCGAGCGGATTGGCCTTGTCCTGCCCCATGATGTCCGGCGCGGTACCATGCACGGCCTCATAGACCGCGCGACCGTCGCCGACGTTGACGCCGGTCGCGAGCCCGAGCCCGCCGGCCATGCCTCCGGCCACGTCCGACATGATGTCGCCGAACAGGTTCTCGAGCACGGCCACGTCGATGGTGTCCGGACGCGTCACGAGGCGCTCGCCGATCGCGTCGATGAGCAGGTCGTCCGCGACCAGGTCCGGGAAGTCCGCCATCACGCCGTGGAAGCCGCGCAGGTAGACGCCGCCCCACACGGGCATGATGTTCGCCTTGGTGACGAGTGTCACCTTCTTGCGGCCGTTCGCGCGAGCCCAGAGCGCGGCGTAGCGCGTCAGACGCCGGATCTCCGCGGAAGTGAACTTCGCCATGAGGGTCGCGGTCTCCTCGCCCGTGTCCGAGTCGACGTCGAGCGTCTCCGTCGCCCCGTAGAATCCGCCGAGGTTCTCGCGGATCACGACCGCGTCGATCGCGGGACCGTGCTGCACCGGGAACGGAAGGGTGAGCGACGGACGCAGCCCGACGTAGAGGCCGAGCGCCTGCCGCATGCGCACGTTGGCACTGCGATACTGCCCGCCCTTGGGCGTCTCGGTCGGCCCCTTGATCGCGATCCCGATCTCCTTGATCGCGGCGACCGTTTCGTCCGGGAGCGCCTCTCCGCGCGTCTCGAAGGCCGCGCGGCCCATCGCCATGTCGACCCACTCGAGGTTGACTCCCGCGGCCTCGATCACGCCGCACGTCGCGTCCATGACCTCGCCGCCGATGCCGTCGCCCTTGATCCGAACGATCCGTCTGATTCGTGCCATCTTGAGATTCTCCATGCCGCGAAGACGTTCGCGGACCGCACGCTTTTACCATGAAGACAGCGTTTCGTCAAGGTGGTAGACTACCATCGCTATGACCTATCGCGCCGCCATTCTCACCGGATTCGCCGTGTTCTTCGCGAACGCGCTCAGCCTCGCGTTCGGATGGTACAAGGTCGTGTCGCAAATCGACATCCCGCTGCATCTCGCGGGCGGATTTGCGGTGGGAATGCTCGCGCTCGCGATTCTTTCCGATTTGCGCCAACGCAAGAAGCTCAGCGCGGCGCCCCGATGGTTCGACTATGTGTTCACGGTCGCGTTCGTCACGTTCGTGGCCGTTCTCTGGGAGTTCCACGAGTTCCTGCTCGACCACACGCTCGTCTGGCTCAACCACTTCGCCAAAAGCCAAATCTCGATGACCGACACGATGGACGATCTCCTGAACGGCATGATCGGCGGGACGGTGGCGTTCTTCTGCTTCTACCGCCGGAAGTAACGCGACCATCGCCGCTGCGCCGAGACATAGAGCGGCCAAACGGGCATGGCGATCCCGTCCTTGACCCGTCGCACCGCGCGTCGAAACGGAACGAGTCGACGATGCCGATCGACGAGCCGCGTCACGTCTTCCCTCCCGCGTTCCTTCGCGAGCGCGGCAATCTCTTCCGCATACGCCATCTCGCTTTTCGACACCGGTTTCCAGGCGCGCATCCACGCGCCTGTTGGTTTTGGAAACGTCACGAACCGTTCGCGGGCACCGAGCAGGTCGAGCGCAACCATCGTGCGCAGGCATTTTTCACAACGGCCACAGTTGCCAATCCCGTTCGGCCGCGCCCAACACACGCGCAGGAGCGACGCGCACTCGGGCCGCGCGGCAACGGCATCGATCTTCTCAACGCGCGTGCACGGGTGGCCGTGATGGATGATCTCCGTTCGGGACGACGACAACCGACGGTCCGATTCCGGATGCGAGCCGCGCGGATAGGAATCCGGATCCGCATGGCTCGACGCGATGAGGAATCGAGAGACGCGCGCGCCGAGCAGATGGGCGCAGGCCGCGAGCGCGGCGCCATGGCCGTCATCCCACGGGACGCCGCCCGCGTTCAGAAATTCATGCGCGTTGGTGCGTACGCGAATCAGCCGGATGCCGAGCGACTCGCACCGTTCCTCGTAACGCCGCGACGTGATCTCGTACGTTTCCGTCCGCCAAAGCGCGTAATCGAACCCATGGACGTACAAACACGCGGCAACCGGATTTCCGACGCGTCCGGCGAGCGATTCGAACAGCGTGTAAAATGAGTCCACGCCGCCGGAAAACGCGGAAACGGCGATTCCATCCGTTGCCGCCGGGCGCGTCGTCCGTTGCGGCGCGCGAACGGTGATCGGAAAGAAGCGATCTGGGAACCAACCAACGTACAGCGCCTGCCACCCCTCGAGATTCTCAAGCAACGTCGTGTCCACGGAGCCGTCGACGACGAGATCTTCCCGAGCGCGCATGGCCGCGGGAAGGCTGACGATCAGGAACGGATCCATCGACGCGTCGATCCAAGAGGAAAACGCCTCCGGAACTTCAAACCAAAGCGTCCGACACGCTCCGCGGTCGCTCTCGACCGCGCACGCGACGCGCGTCCAGCCGTTTTTCGTCGTCGATGTGATGCCCGTGACGCGCATCATCCGCATTCTACCTTGACGAAAGGGCCAAACGCGAGTACTCTTCGGTTCTAACGCGTAACACCGACTGATATGGACGACACCAACACGACCCCGGCCGCCGAGGAGCAGGTTGCCGCCCCGGCCGAAGAGACCGCCGCTGCCGCCGAGCCGACGGAAACCCCGTCGACCGAAGCCGCCGCGTAATCGACGCGATTCCACGATCAAGGCCCGCGCAAGCGGGCCTTTGTCATTCTCGGTTTTCCACAGAAGTCGTTTGACGAAACGCGAAAAATCGGCTACAATCACCTGCGTAAACGCGTTTCAACGCGCACGCGCCGTCATCGGCGATTTTTTTATGCGAGAGCTCCTCAAAACGCACTTTGGGTACGACACGTTTCGCCCGCTGCAGGAAGACATCATGCGCACGGTCCTTGAAAAAAAGGACGCGCTGGTACTCATGCCGACCGGCGGCGGGAAATCGTTGTGTTACCAGCTCCCCGCGCTCGTGTTCGACGGCATCACGATCGTCATTTCCCCGCTCATCGCCCTCATGAAGGACCAGGTCGACGGACTCGTGGCGAACGGCGTGTCGGCCGCGTTTTTGAACAGCACGCTCACCGACGACGAGATCCAATCCGTCGAGTTCCGCGCGCAGTCCGGCGAGCTCAAAATCCTCTATCTCGCGCCGGAACGTCTCGCGAGCGTCGGGTTCCAGATGTTTTTGGTCGGGCTGAACGTTTCGTTCATCGCCATTGACGAGGCGCACTGTATTTCCGAATGGGGACATGACTTTCGTCCCGACTACCGCAACCTGAAGGAGTTGCGCCGCATGTTTCCGCGCGTCCCGGTGATGGCACTCACGGCAACCGCCACCCCGCAGGTCCGTGGAGACATCGTGAAACAGCTCTCGCTCGAAAAGGCGCAGGTGTTTCTTTCAAGTTTCAATCGCCCGAACCTCAACTACGCCGTCCGCCCGAAGAACAACGCGCTCGGACAGCTCGTCGGCATGCTGAAGGCGTACCAGGACAAGCCGGTGATCGTCTATTGCTTCTCGCGCAAGGATACGGAATCGCTCGCGAAGGATTTGTCGGCGGCCGGATTCCGCGCGCTTCCCTACCACGCCGGCCTCGAACGCGAGGTACGCAAGCGCACGCAGGAAAAATTCATCCGCGACGAGGTTCCGGTCATCGTGGCCACCATCGCCTTCGGCATGGGCATCGACAAGCCGGACGTGCGGCTCGTGGCGCACATGGATTTGCCGAAGTCCGTCGAGGGTTACTACCAAGAAACCGGCCGCGCGGGACGCGACGGGCTTCCGAGCGAGTGCGTGCTGTTTTATACGTTCGGCGACAAGCGCAAGCAGGAATACTTCATCGACATGATGGACGACGCGGCCGAGCAGGAACTGGCGCGCCAGAAGCTCAACCAGATGGTCGAGTACTGCGAAACGGACGGCTGTCGCCGCGCGTACCTGCTCGAATACTTCGCGGAACCGTGCGCCGGCGGCGGGTGCGGCAACTGCGACAACTGCGCGGCGCCCGCCAAGGAAGAACACGACGTGACGGAAATTGCGCAGAAAATTCTGTCCGCGGTCCTGCGCACCGGAGAAATGTTCGGCGGGGCGTACATCTGCGACGTGCTGCGCGGCTCCAAGAAGGAACGCATCCTCGAGAACAAGCACGAGACGCTCGCGGTATACGGAGCCGCGAAGACGGTCGCGGTCGACGATTTGCGCGAATACCTTCGGCTGTTGCAGAAGAAAGGATACCTTGAGAAGAACGATGGAGAGTACCCGACGCTGCGCGTGAGCCGCATGGGAAAGCTGGCGCTCAATGAGCGCGCGCCGATCCTCCTCCCGAAGTCCGCGCCCACCGCCACGCATGTCACATTCCAAAAAGCTTCAAAGTCCGCCGCGTCCGGCACCGTGCCGTACGACGCGGAACTCTTCGAAATCCTGCGCGGCGTGCGCAAGGCCCTCGCGGAAGAAAACAACGTCCCGCCGTTCATCATCTTCGGCGACCGCACGCTCCACGAGATGGCCTACTTCTTCCCGCAGTCGCTCTCCACGCTCGGAACGATGTTCGGCGTGGGCGAACGCAAGCTCGAGGCGTTCGGCGACGAGTTCCTGCTTGCCATCCGCGATTTCACGGACGCCCGCGGCCTGACCGAGCGCCCGCACCCGAAACGCTAACTTCCATCTATGACTGAAACACCTTCCGTCTTTTACGTCGTCCGCCACGGGGAATCGCACGGCAACGTGCAAAACGTCATCCAAGGCCACATGAATTCCCCGCTCACCGAGGCGGGCGAGCGGCAGGCCGCGGAACTCGCGCGATCGTTACGCGGGGTTTCGTTCGACCTCGCGTTCTCCTCCGACCTCATCCGCGCGCACCGCACCGCGGAGATCGTCGCGCTCGAGCATCAGCTTGCGGTGAACACGAACGTCTTGCTGCGCGAGCACAACATGGGATCGGCCGAAGGACAGGACAAGGAACGCTATCGCGAGCAGAACAAAGAACTGCTCGAACGGTATGAGGAAGCGTCGGACCTGGAGAAATGGGCGATGAAAATCCCCGCCGACTCCGAAAGCGACGAGGAGACGGTCGTGCGCCTCATGACCTTCCTTCGCGAAGCTGCCGTGACGTATCCGGGAAAGACGATCCTCGTTGGCACGCACGGCGGCGTGATCCGGAGCTTGCTCGTTCGGCTCGGCTACGGGACGCACGCGGAACTGCCGAAGGGTTCCGTCCAAAACGCCGGACGCGTGGTCGTCCGAACCGACGGGACGGACATCGAGATCGTCGAGGTGGTCGGCGTGACGAAGAACGGCCCGGCGACGGTTTAGCCCGTCTGCGGACGACCTCTCGCTATTTTTTCCACCCCGTGGTATAACCTGCTCCTTCCATCGCGCGGTGCGACGGCAGCCTCCGAATCGGAGAAATCCTTATTCATTTCATAAGCTATGTTCAAGAAATCTGGCGGATTCGGAGGCGGAAAGAAGTTCGGCGGCGCGCGCCCGTCCTATGGCGACGAACGCCCGGCCATGCACCCGGCCACCTGCAGCAAGTGCGGCAACTCGTGCGAGGTTCCGTTCAAGCCGAACGGCAAAAAGCCGGTGTTCTGCCGCGACTGCTTTCACAAGGAGGAAGGCGGCGAATCCAACTTCGAGCGCCCGCGCTCGTTTGGCGGCGACAAGCCGGCCTATCGCAGCACCCCGCGCCCGGGCAACGACGACGTGTCGAAGCAGCTCAAGGCGCTGAACGACAAGATGGACCAGATCCTCGAGGCGCTCATGGGTCTGAGCGACGAGGGCGAGGACGACGAGGAGGAAGATGAGGGCGGCGAGGCCTAAACAGCAATCCCGCCCCGACGAACGTCGGGGCGGGATTTTGTTTACCGTTTCAACCGTTGCCAAATCCAGGCGCGCAGCCGATTGTTCGGATCGAGGAACCGCGGATCCGACAATCGGTACGCGATGACCCGCGTCGTTTTGGCCTCGACGGGAACGGGTTCGTCGAGCGTCCGACGATACGCGCGCTCGATCTCGTCGGCAAGCGCGGCATGCCCGAGAAGCCGCGCGAGCTTGACGCGCAGCGCGCCCTTTCCCGCGATCGTTTCGCGATATCGGTCGCCGGCGCGAAACGCCATCTGTTGGTCGAGAAAGTCCTCAAGCTCGTTCGCGAATGCCATGAGCATCACGTCGCGTTCCATTTGCGAAAGCGACGCGTGATTCGCGATGCGCTCGCGCAGGAACCGTTCGTCGAACAGCTCGGATTGCTCGTACGCGTGAACGAGTTTCTCCGCGGACGGGCCGATCGCGTCGGCGACCGCGCGTCGGCGGGCGCCGTACGCGTACACCGCGTGCGCGAGCGACGCGAGTACCACGTCCTCCGACGCGCCGTGCCACATGGCAATGCTCGCGCTGCGGACCAGGTGACAGAGGAACGGCACGTCCTGGGCGCGGTAGCGTCCGTCGACGACGCGCAGCGTGAACGCGTGCCCGCGCTTCAGTCGCGACAGCGCGGCCTGATCGTACCCGCGGGCGGCGGCCTGGAGAACGAGCTGCGGGTAGGTCAGCGCATACCGGCTTGATTCTTCCATATCAAGGCCGTCCCGCGCGCGTCAACGCGCGACGGTTGCGGATTTCCGTGCGGAGAAACTTCGGAAATCGCAACGCGCGATAGAAAAACCAAACGATCGGATTCATGCGGTACCGCTGCCCTCGGACGAAGTTGACGGTATTCGGCAGGCTCTTCGCGTTCCATTTCTCGCGAACCACCGCGTCGCTTTTCGCCGCGGCCTCGACGCCCCACCGAAAAAGGTAGAACGGCCGCTCGTCCGATCGGATCCAGGGCGCCGGACGGTACGTCACACGCACCGCCGGCTCGTAGACGACCGGGATCTTGTGGTGGAACAGCGCGATCGAGAGGTCATTTTCCTCGTCGGTCGACAAACGCTCATCGAACATGCCAACCGTCTCGAACGCGTCGCGGCGGATCAGGAAAAAATGCAACTCGATCGTGGTCACAAGGCCGGACTGTTTCCAGAAGCGACGGCGGCGCACGCTTAACGGATCGGTATGAACCTCGTGCGCGACGACGCCGTTCTCGTCATGGGCGATAATCTCGGACAATCCGCGGTCGTGGTGGAAGTGATAGGAGCCCATCCACGCCGGCCCGTCGAGCAGCATCGGCGTCGCGACGGCCGCGCCATGACGCTCGCACGCCGCGAGCAGTTTCTCGAGCCAACCGGGCTGCACGAAGTTGTCGTTCTCCGTAAAGCACACGTACTCGTCCTTCGACGCGGCAAGGACAAGATTGCGGCTTTGGTTCGGATAGAGGAAATGATGGGCACGCAGCCAGAAGACGTTCGCGTGTCCGGCGGTCTCGCGTTCGACGGCGCGACGATATCGCTCCGGCATCCCACAATCGACAATGTAGAGCGTAAATGGAAGGCTCGTGTTTAGAAATATGAGACGAACGGCCTCAGCCATATCCGAAAAGTGGTCGCGCGGAGTCATTCCGATCGAAACGGTTGGCATAATCCTCTACAGTTTCGCCATCGCGGTATCAAACTCCTCGTCGGACGCCGGGTCACCGGACAGCGACGCGAACAGACGCACCTGCCAGTACGGGAGCGAGTTCATGTTACGTCGCGTCAACCGGGCCGCAAGCTCGCGATCTCCGCCAGTGGCCGCTTCCATAAAAAACGCCACGCCACCCTCGAAGATCGCCTCCGATGCCTTCACTGCGCCGTTCTCCGAGTCGAACGAACAAACCGGACCATCCGGAAGTTCCAAACCGACGTCGTTTTCGTGCGTTCCCTCGAACGGCATGCCGCAGGTGATGCAAGATTTCATATACAGTATTTTATCAGGTTGGGAGCAGGAAACAAGAATCGTGTTTTTCTGCCAACCTAGCGGAATTATCTGCCTCAAGGCCTTGACAAAACCCTCATTTTATGGTATCCTATCCCTCCGATCGCGAACAACGCGGTCGTTTCGTTTGGGCCAATGGTTGATACCGAATGGGCCTGAGGACTAATCCCCGAACCAACAAACCCTATGATCTCTGATCTGTTCGCGCAGAAGGCCGCGTCGGCCCTCGTGCTCGTCATGACGATCGCGGGCCAGCCGGCGTTCGCGGATACCACGTCCGCGAATACGACCGACGTCGCTTCCCTGGAAATCGTTGCCGAGCCCTCGGTCCAGGACGTTCTCCTCGCCGTGTGTGAGAAGAACGGTTACGGCGAGAATTGTGCCGAGACGCTGACCGGTATGCTCTGGATCGAGTCGAACAACCGTTTCGACGTCGTGGGCGACCACGGTCTTGCCCTCGGGTACTTTCAGATCCATTACAAGATGCACAAGATTTCGGCCGACTGCGCGAAGGACCTCGTGTGCTCCGCCAACTGGACGATCGGATACATGGAACGCCATAGCTACCCGACGTACGTGAGCTACGCCGTGCAGTGCCACAACTCCTGCAACGCCGGCAACGGCTATGCGGCGAAGGCCCTGCGCAACGGCGCCCGCCTCTGGGACCAGCCGCTCACCATCACCCAGGACGCAGCCATCGACCTCTCCCAGATTCCGGACGAGACGGTCACGGCCATTGCCCTCAACTAACGACAAGGGCCTCGACGCGAGTCGGGGCCCTTTTGGTTGCGTCTGAGGTACAATGGGAACCTATGAATACGAAAACGGTCGGGGTCGTGGGCGGTGGGTTGGCAGGACTGTCGGCGGCCTATCGACTTCTGTTGGACGGCGACCTTGACGTCAACCTGTTCGAATCGAGACCGACCCTCGGCGGTCGCGTTCAAAGTCGCCCCGTTCGCGGGCGGATGATCGACTTCGGCGGATTTCTGATCTATCCGTGGTACGAGGAAACGCACCGCCTGCTCTCGGACATCGGCCTCGCCGACGCGCTCGAGAAGACGCCGCTCAATGACATCTACTATTTTCTCGCGGCCGACTCCGCCGGATCGACGGAAGGCAAGATCCCCTTCCCGCTCGCGGACGGCCTGAACGTCTGGGCAAAATCCCTGTTGAAGATTCTCCCGAGTTCGGAAATCGCGCGACCGGACCTCGGCCGATTCGACGGTCGCACGGTCTCGCAGTATCTCCGCGACACGCTGAACATGCCGGAACACGGGGGACTTTTTGAGACGTACTTCGACACGGTCTGCCAGGGATACGGCTACGGGCCCGCCACGAAAACGAAGGCCGCGTTCATGGCTCCCATCGTCCGCCAGGTCATGCTCCACGGGGACGTCCGCTCCACGTCCTACCTGCCGAACGGCGGCAAGGAGCTCGTCGACCGGCTCGAGCGGGAAATCATTTCGCTCGGCGGAAGAATCCACCGCGGAACGCCCGTGACCGGAATCGACGGACGGGCGGTCCAAACCGAACGGCACGCGTTTGCGTTCGACGCGATCGTCTTCGCGCAACCGGCGGACGATGCGCTGTATCGGTCCATGTTTCCGGAGACGAAGGCCGCGGGATGCTGGTACACGCGCTTTCTGACGGTCGCCGTCGAGCTCGACGGCGTGCCGAGCGTCGCGGACACGAACAACTGGGGGGCGGCGTTTTACGCGCCGGACGAAACCATGCCGTCACAGGCGCTTTCGGCAATCAACCTCGCGTCCCTGTACGGACCGGAACTCTCGGGCTGCGTCATGCTGAACGTCATCATCCGCGACCGGCCGCACAACGCGTCCCTCACCGACGCGAATTTCCTCTCGATCGCGCGCAAAGAAGCCGCGCGTCTGTTTCCGGGCGTTCCCGTCCGTGCGATCCTGTCCCATGTTTCTTGGGAAAAGACCATGCCCGTCGTACAAGAATCGTTCGTCCGCGCCGTGCGCGAACAAAACGGCCGCGACGGATATTACTTCGCGGGCGACTTCCTCGGCGCGCCGTCCATCGAGACCGCGGTCGCGACGGGAGCGGCCGCGGCGGCGGCAATCCTGAAACAGGACGGATCGACCGTTTCGCCTCAGCGGGGGGACAGGTAGCTTCCGAATCTCGGAAAATGACACGTGTAGCCGCCCGGATTCTTTTGGAGATAGTCCTGGTGATATTCCTCCGCCGGATAGAACGTGCCAAGTGTCTCGATCGTGGTGACGACCGGTCTTGGCCAACGCTTGGACGCGTTCACGAGCGCGATGAATTCCGCGGCCTCGTGCTTCTGCGCGTCATCGGCGTAGAAGATCGCGGAGCGATACGACGCGCCGACGTCATTCCCTTGTCGGTTCATCGTCGTCGGGTCGTGGATCTGAAAAAAGAAATCGAGGACGTTCTTGTACGAAGTCTTCGACGGATCATACTCGATCTCAACCGCCTCAGCGTGGCCGGGATGGTTCTCGTAC
>DAISXX010000007.1:0-15627 GCA_036825695.1 Patescibacteria group bacterium
GCTGGTCCATCGCCTGGTTCGCCTTGTACTCCTGCACGAATCCCAACACCGAATTCAGCGCCACGGCCACGGCGATGACGCCCGCGTCCACGCGCTCGCCGAGTGCCAGGCTCACCGCGGCGGCACCAAGCAGCACGATCATCAGCGGACTGCCGAACTGGTCGAGCGCCACGTGCCACCAACGTTTCGACGTTTCGCGCGGAAGCTCGTTTTTTCCATGCGCGCGGAGCCGTTCGGCAACTTCCGTCTCCGAAAGCCCGTGAACGCGCGACCGAAGGCGGGCCAGTGCCTCATGGGCGGAAAGCGCGTGCCAATCGGTCGTCTTTTCCATACTAATGCCGAATGCTCAGATACAACGCTTCCGTGTGCACGGCGATGATGTCCCAGTTAAAATGCGTCCGCACAACCTTCTGCGTCTTCGCGGCCGCGGTTTCGACGACATCCGACCGCTCGAGCAAGTCGGTAAGCTTTTCCTCCAAATCGCCGACGTCCTTGTTCTTGAAGGAAAATCCCGCGCGGTGCATGGCCTCGAGGTTTTCCGGGATGTCGGACACGAGCACGGGCCGACCGAAACTCATGGCCTCGAGCACCACGACCGGAAGCCCTTCCGACTCCGACGGCTGCACATACAGGTACGCGTTGGCGTACAACTGCCGCAACGCTTCCCCGTTTTGGTAGCCGAGCATCAGGATGTCGTCACGCCCGACGATCGCGCCGCGCAACTTCTGCTCGTACTCCGAGGTGTACGTCGCGGCACCAACCAAGGCGAGCTTCATCGACGCGTCCTTGATGCCGCCGCGCTCCTTCATGCGAAGGAACGCCTCAATGAGCGTCATTTGCCCCTTATGGGGAACGAGGCGCCCGACGTTCAGGAGATACCGCTTGGGAACGAGGCCGAACTGGGCGAGACGGTCGTCGGCCGTGATGGTTTGCACCTCCGCGCCGTTCGGGATGAACACCACCTGTCGTCCATACTGTCGTCGCGCATACACCTGGATGACGTGCGAAACGGCAATCGTCGCGTGCGGGAACGCGCAGGCGGCCCACTCTCCGAACCAAAGGTACGTCCGCCCGAACCACCCCCACTTGGCATGAAACCGATCCTGCGAATGGAACGTGCAGACGACGCGGGCCTTCGGCTTCAGCAGGCGCGGAATCCACGCCAGCGTGCTCGGCCCTACGCCATGGTAATGAATGATGTCGTAGTCGCGCACGAGGGCGTCGAGCGTGCACAAAAACGTATGGACGATCGCCTCGAGGTTCTTTCGGTAGATCGTCGGGACGTAACGCACGGTGACGCCCGGAAACATGTTTTGGACGCGCCAAGAACGCGACGTGGAAACGGAAGCGTCCGGCACGTAGCGGCGGCGCGCGTAGACCGTAACGTCGTGCCCGCGCTTCCCAAGGTGCTTCGCGAGGGCGCGCACGTGCTGCTCGATCCCGCCTCCCCGCTCGCCGATCTCAAGCCCCTTTTGTCCGATGAACGCGATGCGCATAGATGCAGGCATTATAGCACAGAATTGACGCGCTCGACGCGCCGTGCTACCTTCCACGCGCCGTGGAAATCCCCGCGGACAAACGGAGCATGCGTGTTTTCCCTTCTTCGACTGTTGTTCAAGCCGGAAGCGATCGGCTTTCCCGCGATGCCGCCCAACCCGCCGCCGAATCTCGAGGTCGGGAACTCGCAGGAGTCACTCGAGGCATACCAAGCCCGAAAGCGGGAACGTGAAGACTGAAGCGAGCTCGCCAAGAAGAACGCGGCGGCCACGCCCTTGTTCGCCGAGCAGAACTGGAACGACAACAACGGATGGTCGTTCGCGGACGCCTATCCCGACGACGTGCGCGTGGTGCTTTCCACGCAACAGGACGCCCTGCGACTGTTCACGGACGACGGTTCCATCGCGAACCCGTTCGGCGAGGCGGCGACAAAGGCGTGCGAGGCCCAGATCACCGTGGAGATCTTCGTCCCGCGCGGTGAGGGATACGTTCGTGGAATCCACACGAAGGACGGCTGCCGCGTCGTCGTGCGGCTCACCAAGAATTCGTCGCCGACCCACGACTGCTACGTGTTCGACGGGACGGGCCCCACGTTCGCGAGCCTGAGCGCCCTCGTCGGCGCGGTGATCGGCGGCCGCGCGCCCGAGGTCCGCCACTCGCACCCGACGCCCTGCGCTTCCTAACCGAAGCGTTTTTTCTTTTTCTCGCTTGACGCGCGTCGTGGCCGTGTTATTCTCGGTGGCAGATATGATTCGTCGTTTCTCCGCACAATCCTCCTCCGCCTATTATTCGCGCCGCGTGGTCGCCGAATGATGGGTTGTATTTTGTAAAATACGGCTCGACATCCGGCGATCACGCCGGATTTTCGTTTGGAGGAACACGTGCTCATTCTCACGCAGGAAGGAATCGTCGGCATCGACGGCTGGTCCGACCAGCTCGCGCATCTCGTGCGCGCCGCATGGACCGGCACGGACGGCGTCTTCTACTTCCCGTACAAGCCTCTTGGAGACGCGACGTTCTGGAGCGCGAACGTCGCGTCCGACTGGGCGAACGGCCGCATGCGGTCGTGGGTCGTCGTCCACGACGGCCGCATCGTCGCGCACGCGGCGCTCGTGGACCGCGGCACGCACTGGGAACTCGGGCGGCTCGTGTCGGATCGCCCGCCGCGGGGCGCGGTCGTGGCGCTGTGCGAGGCTCGGATGCGGTTCGTTCGCGACAACGCGCTCCGCGTCGTCGCCGAATGCACGCAGGCGCACAACCGGACGCAGCATCTGTCGGCCAGGATGGGCCTGCGCTTCGCCGGCATCGGCGTGCTCGAACGCATCGACGGAATCTCGTGGGACATCGTCTACTTCGACAACCACGAAGCCCCACCGTTCGCCCCGCGTCCCGGCATCCTCGCCGACCCGCTCGGCCGCGAGCTCCGCTGCGAGCCGCGCCACGTCGAACGCCTCCGCGAAATCGCGCCCATCCTCTCGACCAACCGCCGGGTCGAACTCCCGCCGCGCCACTTCAACGTGCTCCCCGAGCTCGTCGAACCGGTGCGCCGCATCCTCGCGCTCAATCCTTGAGCGCGTTTTTCATTGTCACAAAAGAAAAAAGACCCGAATGGGTCAGCTACCCGCGATGGCGGGCCTCGAATCGCTCGCGGCGATCGGCCTCCTCGACGCGAAGGACCGCGTTCTCGATGGTTTCGAACCAATACCAGCACGCCCCGCCGATCCAGAAGATCATGAGGAGAAGCTGGATCGATCCGAGAATCCACGCGCCCACGACGCCGAGCGCCAGCTCCTGCCAGAACCCGCTCGGCTCGGCGTACGCGCGAACCAGCAGGTAGATCCACGCCGGAATGAGCGCGACCGCGAGGGCGAACAGCGTGACGAATGCGCCCTGGAGTCGAATGAGCAGTGCCTTCATGAGAGATCCCTTGTTGCGGCGAAAACCTACCATCGCGCCGCTCGATTGTCAATACCAAAACCCCGCCGTTTCCGGCGGGGTTCTCAATCAATCTTACGCGCCGATCTTCTTGTTCCCCTCGCGCTTGCGCATGACGGAATCAAGGATGGCCTTGCGGATGCGGAGGCTCTTCGGGGTGACCTCGAGGAGCTCGTCGTCGCCGATGAATTCGAGCGCGAGCTCGAGCGTCATCTCACGCGGCGTGTCGAGCGCGGCGGCAGCACCGTCGCCCTTCGAGCGCATGTTCGAGAGCTTCTTTTCCTTGCACGGGTTGACCTCGATGTCCTCCACGCGGGAGTACTGGCCGATGATCATGCCGACGTACACTTCCACGCCCGGGCCGATGAACAGGCCTCCGCGCTCCTGCAGGTTGGCGAGGGCGAAGTGCATCGTCGTTCCCGTTTCCATGGAGATCATGGAGCCATGCTCGTTGGCCGTAATGTCGCCGACGTTGTCACGGTAGCCGAGGAACAGCGAGTTGATGATACCCTGGCCCTTGGTGTCGGCCATGAAGTCCGTGCGGTAGCCGATGAGACCGCGGGTCGGAATCTCGAACTCGAGGAAGCTCGTGCCGTTTTCCACGCGCATGTCCTTCATCTCACCGCGGCGCTTGCCCATCTTCTCGATGACCGCGCCCGAGTTCCCTTCCGGACACTCGATGCTCACGGCCTCGAACGGCTCCTGCACCGTGCCGTCAACGGTCTTGAAAATCACCTGCGGGCGGGACACTTCGAGCTCGAATCCTTCGCGGCGCATCTTTTCGATGAGGATCGCGAGCTCCACCTCGCGATCCTCATCGAAAAGATGCGCCGCGGCCGGACACGATGAAGCGCGAGTCGGAATCGGACTTCTCGACGCGCAGCGCGACGTCGTTCAGAAGTTCCTTCTCGAGGCGCTCCTTCACGTGACGCGCCGTGGAGTACGTTCCCTCGTTGCCGGCGAACGGCGACGTGTTGGTGCCGAACGTCATTTTCACGGTCGGCTGCTCGATTTCCATGACCGGCAGCGCGACGCCGCCGACCGGGTCGACGAGCGACTCGCCGATCTGCACGCCCTCGATGCCCGCAATGGCGACGACCTCGCCGGCCTCGGCCTGCGGAACGTCCACTCGTCCGAGCGCGTCAAACACCTGCACGGCGATGACCTTGGACATCTTCTCCTTGCCGTCGCGATCGATGTGCTTCACGGACTGGCCCTGCTTCACCACGCCGTTGTTGACGCGACCGATGGCGATGCGACCCTTGTAGTTGTCGTAAAAAATGTTGACCACCGCCATCTGGAACGGCTGGCTGGCGTCGGCGGTCGGGCCCGGCATGTGTTCGACGACCGCGTCGAGAATCGGGGCGATGTCCTTCATCTTGGCCATGTCCGGTTCCGTGCCCGCGATGCCGTTGACGGCGGACGCGTAGATCACCGGGAAGTTGGACTGCTCTTCCGTGGCGCCCATGTCGATAAACAGATCGAAGGTGCGGTTGAGCACCCAGTCCGGCCGCGCGTCCTTCTTGTCGACCTTGTTGATGACCACGATGATCTTGTGCCCGGCCTGGATGGCCTTCTTGAGCACGAACTTCGTCTGCGGCATCGGGCCTTCCTTGGCATCGACGAGCAGCAAGCAACCGTCGACGAGCGACATGATGCGTTCCACCTCGCCGCCGAAGTCGGCGTGTCCCGGGGTGTCGACGATGTTCACCTTTTTGCCCTTCCACTGGATGGCGGCGTTCTTGGCGAAAATCGTAATGCCGCGCTCGCGCTCGAGCTCGTTGGAGTCCATGATGGTCGTTCCCTGCGCGTCGGCGTCACGGAACGTGTTGGACTGCTTCAAGAGCGCGTCAACGAGGGTGGTCTTCCCGTGGTCGACGTGCGCGATAATGGCAATGTTGCGGATGTCGTCTCGAATCATAAATAGGCTAATACCCGCGGATGATAAACGATCGGGCGAGTTTCGTCAAGCTCATTACATTGACAATTCGGCTTAATTATCATAAATATATTCCGTTCATGGAGAACTTTTGTCCATTCTTGAGAACCCCTATCTCCTGCTTCTTGCCCTGAGCCGTGCCCCGAAGGAGGGTTGGTCCGTCGCCTCGGCGGTCGCGGACGTGGCCAAGGGACTTCGCCAAGACAGCGCGATCCCCTTCTCGACTGCGTATACGGCAATCCGCACCTTGCAGATCAACGGATGGGTCCACGTCGTAAGAAAAGACGCGTCTGGACCCGGACGGCCGAAGATCCTCTACGGTCTGACCGACAACGGCCGACTCAAGGTGAAGGACGTTCTCGACCTCCTGAGGCGAACCTCGGAATATGCCAACGCCGCCCCAACCACACGTGACCGCCCCTGAACTGGCGGTTTTTCTTTCCGGTCGGACACATGAAAAGAGATTGGCGAAAGCCAATCTCTTTTCATGGTGCGCCGGGTGGGGATCGAACCCACGACCGCGGGCTTAAAAGGCCCTCGCTCTACCACTGAGCTACCAGCGCGTTACGATCGGGAGTCTAGCAGGATTTGAAGCTCTTGACAAGGGACTTGCGATCTCTCAAGTGATCGTTATAATAGCGGATACATAATTCGCTAAGAGGCAACGTATGTCGGACATTGGTATCTGCGCGGGTTGCGGATCGAACGACGAAGAAGTCGAGCTGAACGAGGCCGGACTCTGCACGGACTGCGCGGCGGAAGACACGGGCGACGGGCTCGGCGCTCCGGAAGGCATGGGCGGCGACGACGTCGACGCGTAAGAAAAATCCCCGATGCGTATCGGGGATTTTTATTTTGCGAGGACGCGCAGGCGCATGACGAGCTCGGCCGCGACGTTCGTGCGGAGCACGGCGGCGATCGCGTCCGCGAGCCGTTCACGGCGGTCGGCATGCGCGACGAGCCCGCGGACGGCCTCGAGCATTTCCTGCGGCGTGGTAGCCCCCTGGCGCAGCACGATGGCGGCGTTCGCCGCCTCGAGGACGCGCGCGTTGGCCTCCTGCGGCGAGTTTGGGAGCGGGATGACCACCGACGGCTTGCGGCGCGCCGCGAGCTCGGTGATGGTTCCCATGCCCGCGCGCGAGACCACCACGTCGGCCGCGGCCATGGCGTCGCGCATCTCGGTGGTGAGCAGCTCGACCGCGAGGTAGTTCTGGCCGAACGACGCGAGCGCGTCCGTCATCTTTCCCGGGCCCGTGAGATGGATCACGTTCGCGCGTTGCGCGAGTTCCCCGCCGATCGTTTCCATGAGGCCGTTGATCCACAGCGACCCGCCGCCGCCGCCAGTCACGAGCACGCACGGCCGAGACGGATCGAACCCGAAGGACCGCGCGGCCGCGTCGCGATCTCCCGCCAGCATGGATTCGCGTACCGGATTGCCGACCACGTGCGTTTTTTCCGAAGGAAACGCCGCGAGCGACGCCTCGAACGCGACCGTGATCAAATCGCAAAACGGCGCGCACAGCTTGCTCGAGAGAATCGGCTCCACGTCCTGCTGGTGCAGCCACGAGTGGATGCCCATCATCCGCGCCGCCGCGACGAGCGGCACGCCCGTGTATCCGCCGGCGGTCGCGACGAGGTTCGGCGCTTCGTGTTTCAAAATCGCCCACGCGCCGCGCGCCGCGCGAAACAGATTGACCGGCAGCGTGAGCCACTCAACCGACGGATACCGCGTTAACCGCGCGACCGGCAGCGAGACGAAACGAATCCCCGCCGCCTCCACCGCGGCCCGGTCCGGCCCGTTAGGCGTCCCAACCCACACGAATTCCACCGTCGGATCCATGGAACGCCAAACCTCCGCGACCGCCAACAACGGCGTCACGGGCCCAAGCGTACCTCCGCCGGCGAATAATATTTTCATAGTCGTTGAGTGGCTGAGTCGTTGAGTGGCTGAGTCGTTGAGTGTTGGAAAATTCCTTCACTCCGTCACTCAATGACTCAACGACTTAATCACTTTTCCCTTTCCCGTACCGTGAAATGTTCAGCACCACGCCCACTGCCCACAGGCTCACCGCGAGCGACGTGCCGCCATAAGAGATAAACGGGAGCGGAACGCCGGTCATCGGCATGATGGCGACCATGGAACCGATGTTCACGAACGCTTGGAGCACGAGCCACGCGCCGATGCCGGTGGCGACGTACTTGCCGAACTTATCCGGCGCCTCGTTCGCGATCTTAAGCGTGCGGAACAAGAACCAGACGAACAAGGCCAGCACGCCGACGGCCACCACCAAGCCCATTTCCTCCCCGATGACCGCGAAGATGGAATCGCTCGCGACTTCCGGAAGATACTGGAACTTCTGGCGGCTGTGTCCGTATCCGAGGCCGAAGAAGCCGCCCGATCCGATCGCGAGCAAGGCCTGGTTGATATGGTAGCCGATTCCCTGCGGATCGAGCTCCGGATTCAAAAACGTGGTGAACCGGGCCGCGCGATACGGCGCGAACCCGATGAGCATCGCGATGGCGCTGATGCCCGCCATCACAAGCCCCCCGACGTACGCGAGCGGCGCTCCGGCGACGAAATACACCACGAGCACCATCCCCGCGATAATCGACATGGTGCCGACGTCCGGCTGGAGCACGAGAAGTCCGAGAATGGCGCCGAGCGTGGCGAGAAACGGAATGAGCCCGCCATGCACGTCGCGCACGCCGCTTTCCCCGCGCTTCTCAAGCCAGGCCGCGAGATAAAACAGGAAGGTCAGCTTCACGATCTCCGACGGTTGGAGCGTGAACAGGCCGCCGATGGAAATCCAGCTGTGCGCGGTCCCGATGCCCGCCGACAACCCAGGAAGAAACACTACCATCAGCAGGCCGATGGAAACGATCAGCAGGTTCCACGCGTTCTTTTTCCAAATGGCATACGGAATACGGCTGAACGCGACGAGCCCGGCGAGGCCCGGCACCAGTCCGAACAACACCTGGTGCGTCAGAAAGTAATAACTGTCGCCGAAGCGGTCGTAGCCGTTCGGACCGGAAGCGGAAGCAAGCATCATCAAGCCAAACACCACGATCGTGCCGACGATCGCGAGATAGGCGTAATCCATTGGATGGTGCTCCTTGCTCATTTGAGGAGGGCGTCAAGAAGGGCGAGCGCGATCCCGATGGCCGCGGTGACCATAGAGATCACCCAGAGGCGCATGACGATCTGCGGTTCGGGCCAGCCGATCGCCTCAAGGTGATGGTGGAACGGCGCGGACAGAAGCAGTTTTTTCTTGAACGCCTTGCGCCAGGCAAGCTGGACGATCACCGAAACGGACTCGAGCACGAAGGTCAGGCCGATGACGGGCAGGAACAACGCGGAGTTCGTGAGCATGGCGACGATGCCGAGCGTGACGCCGAGCGACATCGCGCCCGTATCCCCCATGAAAAATTTGGCCGGATAGATGTTGAACCAGAGGAATGCCAAGAGCGCTCCAATAATCACGCCGCAAAACGCCGAAAGGTCGTATCGGCCCTGCGCGAAGGCGACGATGGCGAACGCGCTGAACGAGATGAACAGCGTCCCTCCCGCGAGACCGTCGAGGCCGTCGGTCTCGTTCACCGAGAACGCGGTGGCGACGATCACGAAGATGAAGAACGGGATATACCAGAGACCGACGTTGAAATCGCCGATGAACGGCACGTGCAGCAGGTCCCAGTCGAGCTTCGTGCGAAACCACCACGCGCCAACCATGGCGATAACGGTGTACACGAGCAGCCGGTGCCGCGCGCGCAGTCCGCCGCCGTGCGCGCCGAGACCGCGGACGTTAAAATAGTCGTCCACGAAACCGACGATGGCCGATGCGACGAGCGCGCCGAGCGGCAAAAGCGTTTCCGAGCGAGAAAGAAAATTCAGGTGCTCGACGAAGGTGTCCGGCAGGGCCTGCGCAAGCGCGGACAAGCCGACCGCGAGAACCAGGACCGTCCCCCAAATCAGGATGCCGCCCATGGTGGGCGTGCCGGACTTGTGCGCGTGCATTTTCGCGAACACCGGCGTCTCGGCGTCCGGGCGAATCCCCTTCCCGGCGCGAAATCGAATGAGGAGTTTCAACAGCAACGGCATCCACGCGAACGCCACGCCGAACGACAGCGCGGTAAGCAGGAGGATGCGGACGATTTCGGACGTTTCAAGAGTCACACGTTGAGGAGGACAATCATGAGCATGGCGGCAAGCAGCACCGCCTCGGAGGCGACGGTGGCGACGGCGAAGAAAACGGACAGGATGCGCTCGCGACGGAAGAAGACCACTTGGAAGACGAGGTTCACCGCAAGCAACACGAAGCCGAGCGCCGGAAGAACGAACACGTCGTACCACGGCCCGAACGCGTCGACGCCCATGTAGACGTTATAGTGCAACGGAATGAACGGCTTGACGCTCGAGAGCGGCAGAATGCGCCATACCGGCAGGGCGATGGTGAGCAGCAACAAAACGCCGGAGGCGGCCGCCGTCCAGCGGTACAATGACGATGTTCGAAAGAGGTCAAGAAAGTCGGTTCGGAACATGCGCACATTATACCGCCTCCATGCCGTCCTCGTCATCCACAGACACGACTTCCTTCACGTTGTCCGGGAACGCGTCCATGAGCGCCATCTCAACGCCCATCTTGAGCGTGATCTTTGACATCGGACATCCGCGGCACGCTCCTTCGAGCCGAACGCGGACGATCCCGGTGGCCTCGTCGAAGTCCACCAACTGAATATCCCCGCCATCCATGCGGAGGGCGGGGCGTACTTGATTCAGGACCTGCTCGATCTGGTCGCGCACAGCGACTAAACCGGCTTGACGTTGGCGAACGTGGCGCGCTTGAGGGCGCCCGTAAAGTTCGCGCGCATTTTCTTCGAAAACTTCACCACGCCGTCGATGCCGGCATAGATGGTGTCGTCCTTGCCTTTCTTCACGCCGACGCCCGGGTGGACCTTCGTGCCGCGCTGGCGGACGATAATCTGACCGGCGAGCACGCGGTCGCCGTCGGAGATTTTAACCCCGAGACGCTGACCATGAGAATCGCGTCCAAGTTGTGTTGAACCTGCTGCCTTTTTATGTGCCATAGAGGGGAAATTTCAATGCCGGAAATGTACCTGATCCACCGTGGGATGTCAATATTTGGATGTTTCCAAAGAAAAAAGAGGCTTGGGAGCCCCTAGTAGGCGAACAGGAAGTTCGCCGCCGTGCCGGTGTTGTCCGGGTAGATGACCACGCGGACGTCGCTCGCGGCCTCGTCGACGTACCAGGCGGACATGTCCGCCCAGGCCGTGGAACCGTCCGCGTCCGTGGCGTAGGGGGTGAAGCCCGTGCGTCCGAGCGCGATGACGGTCGCGGCGTCGTCCCCCGCGTAGTCGGCGGAACGGGCCGAGTAGCTCGTGTCCTCGGGCTCGAGGGTGATCGTCGCGGGTTCGAACCCCGCGGTCGCCCATGCGTCGAACCCGGCAGGCACGGTGATCGTCACCGTGAAGCCCACGCCGTCATTGACGACGGCCACCGCCACCTGGCAGTCGGCGGTCGGCTCGTCAATGCCGGCCGTTCCGTTGCAGTCCAGATCCACCGTGGAACAACCCTCCTCGAAGACGGACGGGTTGATATCCGGATTACCGTCATCGCAGTCGTCGTCGCAGCCGAGGAAGCCGTCAACGTCCGAATCGGAGAACGGGTGGATGCGTACGTCGCCGTCATCACAGTCCGTGCCGTCCGGAGTGTACGACCATGGGAAGTACAGGTACGGCACGCACGTCGTCACCCCGGTCGTCGGATCTCCGTAACCGTCGGTGTCGGCGTCGTTGTACCACGTCAACGCGTCGACGGCATCTTCGTCCACGCCATCGTCGCCGAACCCGCAGACCCAGCCATCGCCGTTGGAGTCGCCCGCGCAGTCGCAGTCATCGTCGGCGTTATTGCACGTCTCCGAGGCAACCGGGCTCACGCTTGCGTTGCGGTCGTCACAATCCGCGGAATCCTCGGTCAGCCCGACCGTCGGCTCGCAGGCATGCTCGACGCGCGTCCCGCCGAATCCGTCGCCGTCCGGGTCGCCATGGCCGTCGCCGTCGCCGTCGTGAAAGTACACGTCGCCGTCGCGGCCGTCGCCGCAGAACGAGCCGTCGGAGGTGGTGGCTTCGGTCAGGGCGGTGTCAGAAGCGCCGTCGATGGCGCACGCAAATAATAGCGCGAGAATCATTGAGTATCCCAGAGTGAAAGGAGCGATGGAGAAACATCGTTCCGGCGTGAAACCAGAGGGCGATGCTACCAAAAACGAGCCCGGTTGTCAATCGTTACAGGCTCGTTATCGTTGCGATCGATTAGGCCGCCCCTTCGTTCTCTTCCGTCTTCTCAACCGCCGGCATCTTCACCCGCGTCACGCGGCAGACAAAGCTCTTCAAATACACCGACTCTGGGAAATACACGCTCTGCGGATGATCGGCCGCCTGGCGGATGATCGCGAGGACGTCGAGGCGGATACCGGCCTGGACCGACGCGCGGCGCAGGATGAAGGCAAGGTCCTCTTCCGGGAGGAAGTGCGAGCAACTGGAGGTGATGTAGAGACCGCCGTCGTTCACGAGGCGCATCGCGGCGCGGTTCAGGAAGTGGTAGGCCTTCTTCCCTTCCTCGGCGTCGCGGCCGGCCTTGATGAGGGCGGGCGGGTCGATGATCACCGCGTCGTAGCGGGAATCCTTGTTGACGTTCAGAAAGTCAAACGCGTCCGTTTCCTGCGTCGTGAACGTGTCCGCGTCGACGCCGTTCATCTCCGCGTGTTTCACGCAGGACGCGAGCGCTCCCTCGGAGCTGTCGACGTTGTGCACGCGCTCGGCCCCGGACTTCATGGCCGCGATGCCGGCCGCGCCGGTATACGAGAACAGGTTAAGCACGCTTCCCTTCACCCCGTGCTCGAGGATCCACTTGCGCAGGTCCTTCTGGTCGAGGAAGAAACCGGTCTTCTGGCCGAACGCCACGTCCGCCGTGAACGACAGGCCGTTCTCCGTAAACGGAACCGGCTCCGGGTCCGTTCCGTAGCGCAACGCGCTCACCGGCCCGAGGTTTTCTTCCTTGCGAGACGGCGAGTCGCTTCGTTCCACGACCGCGCGCGGCGCGAACGTCTCAACGATGGCTTCCACCACCACGTCGCGCAGCTGCTCCAGGCCGGCGGTCGCGATCTGCATCACGATCACGTCGGCATACTTGTCGATCACGAGCCCCGGCACGCCGTCGGCCTCGCCGAACAACACGCGGCACGCGGTGGTGTTCGGCGGCACGATGAGCGCGCGGCGCCCTTCGGCGGCACGGAATTTTGCCACGAACCAGTCCTTGTCGATCACGGTTTCCGAAAAATCAAAGACGCGGACGGAAATCGAATTGGTCTTCGAGTACGTGCCCGTGCCAATAATTTTTCCCTGCCGATCGGCAACATGAACGAGATCGCCGTGCTCGACTTCCTTCGGAACTGAGGCCACGGCACCAGAAAACACCCACGGGTGCCAATAGCCGATGGCGGCCTCCTTTCCGGGAACGAGCGAAATGACGGGGTAGGACATATGCGATGGGACAAATGCGTGAATGAATGGAGCGACCGTACGTCCAAAACCCCGATCCGTCAAGATCGGCTAGGACTGCTGTTCCTCGTACCGAGCCAACACGTCCAGCGAAAGCTGGCTCAGATCCTGCCGTGTCATCTGCGGAAAACGAAGGCGTTCCGTATCCGTCATCAGGGCCTTCACCCGTTCGACGATCGCGTGCTCCTGGTCGGACGTGTCTTCCGTGGACTTTCCAAACAAGGCGACCGCGATATTGTTCTCGACCTGCCTCAGACGCAAGGCGGTCTGCTGCGTCGGATTTTCGCCGACGACGTAAGAATTCAACCCCGAGCGCGTACGCGCTTCCTCCCCAGGAACATAACGCTGTTCATTCATAGGAACATGGGCTTAGGACGCACGTGCCGCCGCCTTCGCGAACGCGAGGAACAGCGGGTGCGGCTTGAGCGGCGACGACTGGAACTCCGGATGGAACTGCACGCCGACGAAGAACGGATGGTTCTTGATCTCGACGATCTCGACGAGCTGTCCGTCGGGCGTGGTTCCGGCAACTGAGAGGCCGGCCTCGGTGAGCTGGTCGCGGTAGGCGTTGTTGTACTCGTAGCGATGGCGGTGGCGCTCGGAAACGAAGGCCGCGCCGTACGCCTTCCGGCTGATCATTCCCGGCACGAGCTTGCAGTCCCACGAGCCGAGGCGCATGGAACCGCCGTAATTCTTCTCAAGCATCTTCTTCTCCTGATCCGGCATCACGTGGATGATCGGGTTCTTGGTTTTCTTGTCGACTTCCGTCGTATGCGCGTCCTTCAGTCCCAAGACGTTGCGGGCATATTCCACGCACGCGAGCTGCATGCCGTAACAGAGACCGTAGTACGGCAACTTGTTCTCGCGCGCGAACTGAATCGACGAGATGATTCCCTCGATGCCGCGGCTCCCGAACCCTCCCGGGACCACCATGCCGTCGAATCCCTTCAGGCAATCGGTACCGTTCTTCTCCACGTCGATGGAGTCGATCCAGGTCAGCTCCGGCTTGCGGTTCACGGCCCAGCACGCGTGCTTGATGGACTCGATGACCGAGATGTACGCGTCGGACAGCACGAAGTTGCCGCTCGAGAAGTACTTGCCGACCACCGCGATTTTGAGCGGCTTGTCCACGCGCTTGATCTTCGCCACGAGGTCGCGCCACGGTTTCAGGTTCGTCTTGCGGTTCACGAGCCCGAGCTTCTTGCACACCATGTCGCCGAGCTTCTGGTCGTCGAGGATGAGCGGAATCTCATAGATGCTCCCGACGTTCGGGTTCGAGATCACCTCGTTCTTTTCGATATTGCAAAACAACGCGATGCGTTCCTTGCGTTTATCGTCCATCGGCTGCTCGCTGCGCCCGACCACGAACTCCGGCTGGATGCCCATGGAGTTCAACATGCGTACGCTCTGCTGCACCGGCTTGGTCTTCATCTCGCCGAGGTTGCCAGGAACCGGAAGGTAGGCGACGTGAATTTGAATCACGTTCTTCGGCTCGCGCATCTTCAAGATGCGGGTCGCCTCGAAAAAAATGCCATTCTGGTACTCGCCCACGGTTCCGCCGAGCTCGACGATCACCACGTCCGCGCCCTCGCCCGCCTTCTTGAAACGGTGGATGATTTCGTCCGTCAGGTGCGGAATCGCCTCAACGTCCTCCCCTTCGTACTCGAACGCGCGCTCTTTGCGCAGCACTTCGGCATACACCTGGCCCGTGGTGCAATAATTCTTGCGATACAGCTGACGGCCGATGAAGCGCTCGTAGTTGCCGAGATCCTGGTCGGTCTCGAGCCCGTCCATGGTCACGAACACTTCGCCGTGCTCGGCGGGACGGATGGTGCCCGCATCCTGGTTCAAATACATGTCCACCTTCATCGGCGACACCTTGTATCCCTTCGCTTCCAAAATGGCCGCGAGCGACGCGGTGGTGATCCCCTTCCCAAGACCGGAGATCACGCCCCCCGAAACGAACACGTACTTGGTCATAGCGTGAAAAAATTGAATGACAACGTTAAATCCGGAGACAATGCCCCGGATTATTTTGCTTCGACGATAACTTTGACGGAGGCCTCAAACCCGTGCGGCAGATTCACGACGATCTCCCGTTCCCCCGGTTCCTTGATCGGCGGCATTTCGACCGCGTCTTCCCCGACCGCGTACCCCGCTTTCTTGAGCGCGGACGCGACGATTTTCGGCGTGACCGCCGCATAGAGGACGCCGCCGTCACTCACCTTCTCCTTCAGGAGGAGTTCGAAGCCGTCGAGCGCGGCCGCGAGCTTTCGCGCCTCGCCCTCGCCCTTCTTCGCAACTTTGGTGGCCTTTGCCTCGGCATCGCGCATCCGCTGGATGGATTGCTCGGTGGCCTGCACCGCCAGGTTTTGCGGGAACAAAAAATTCATCGCGTATCCGTCAGAAACGCTGACGACCGCGCCGCGCGAACCGAGCGCCTTCACGTCCTGCATGAGAATGACTTTCATAATCCGGCGGGATTATACCACGGCTAGGTGGAGAGCAAAATGACCGTAGTCACGACGACGCCGATCGTCAAGAGCGCGGCGCCCGAGATAATCCGCCAGAATTTCTTCTGCGGCATGCCATAACAGTCACCGGGACCGTGTTTCGGCTTTTTCGGCGGCGGCTCGGGATGGTCGTCATGGCCATGGCCATGACGACCATCCCGAGCCGCC